>JABSPI010000247.1 GCA_013214365.1 Erythrobacter sp. | reverse complement strand
GGGATCGCCGCTTTGCGCGCGCGCATAGGTGATCAATGCCTTTAACGCGGACAATTCACGCGCCGCACTGGAATTGCCAAGACCCTCGGCCCTACGGGTGGCCAGATGCGCGCGCAGATCATGCGCCTCGAGCGCGGCGATCTCGCTCCATTCAGACAGATCACGGGCATGGATCAGACGCTGCGCTGCGCTCACATAAGCGCGCACCGTATGCGGGGACAGGCGGCGCGCTTCGGCGAGATGAGATCGCCAATGCGCGATCAGATCAGCCCTCGCACCCGCCGCGCTCATGCTTCGACCACGCTGTCTTCTACCAGCGCCGCGATTAGCGTGTTGAGAACCGGCATGCCTTTGGGTTCAATTCCGATCCGGTCGCCGCGCTGCCAGACAAAGCCCAGATCGGCATAAGTGGCGAGGGCGGCTTGGCTAATCATGCTCCAACGCCCGCGTTCAAATCGCGCCTCGCAATGTGCCAGATCAATCCCTTCGTTCAATCGAAGCCCCATGAGCAGTGCCTCGGACACCTGCTCATCGCGCGACAAAGAACGCTGTTCGGATATGCCATGGCCGCGTTCATTCACGGCTTTGAGGTAGTTTTCAGGTTTCTTGTGGCGCACAGTTGCAAATCCTGTGCGCCGGCCATGTGCGCCCGGACCAATTCCGGCATAATCCTGATAACGCCAATAGGTCAGGTTATGACGGCTTTCCTCACCCGGGCGCGCGTGATTGCTGATTTCATAAGCCGGCCGGCCTGCTCCTTGCGTCAGCTCTCGAGTGATATCGTACAGCGTTGCCGCGGCATCATCATCAAGCGGCTCAAACCGGCCGAGCCGCACATCCGTCGCAAACCGGGTGCCGGGTTCAATCGTTAATTGATAAAGCGAAAGGTGCGACGTCCCAAAGCCCAGCGCGCGGGTAAGCTGCCGCGCCCAATGCTCCTCTGTTTGATCGGGCAGGGCATAAATCAGATCGAAATTGACCCTGTCAAAGTGACGTTGCGCGGTGGCAAGCGCGGATAAAGCTTCATCGCTTGAGTGAAGCCGCCCCAGCCACCGCAGCGTCTCATCCTCTAAAGATTGGATGCCGAGCGAGACACGGTTGATCCCCGCATCCGCCAGAGCGGCAAAATTGGCGGCTTCAACCGAGGATGGATTTGCCTCCAGCGTGATTTCGATGTCGGGCGCAAAACCCCACAAACGCTGCGCCTCGATCAATAGCCGCGCGGCGAGCGAAGGCGGCATGAGCGAAGGCGTGCCACCGCCAAAAAAGATCGATGTAAGCGGCGCCTCGCCGGGCGTCACGCCTATCGCGGCCGCCTCGGCCCGCATGTCGGCGATTAAAGCTTGCTCCCATACGCCGGCATCTACGCGTTCGCGCACATACGAGTTGAAGTCGCAATAGGGACATTTTTTCGCACAGAAGGGCCAGTGGATGTAAAGAGCGCGCGCCATAACCGCTAATGTAGCGGTTTATTGAGCTCTGCCAAACTGATCCGCGACCAGCTTGGCAAAAGCATCCGCGCGGTGGCTGATTGCATGTTTTTGTGCTGGGTCAATTTCCGCAAAGGTTTGAGAGCCGGCGAGCGCGTCTGGCACGAAGACAGGGTCATAGCCAAATCCCAATTCCCCGCGTGGCGGCCACGTTAGGCTTCCACTGCAGCGCCCTTCATAAACCACGCTTTCTCCATCGGGCCATGCCAATGCAAGAACGCAGTGAAACGCAGCGCTTCGATCAGTGTCAGGGCCGATCTGTTGCAGCAAGCCTTCGACTTTGCCCATCGCCATATACCAATCGCGCCCCGGATCGCCTTCGAACCACTGCCGCTCCGCCCAGTCGGCGGTGTAAACGCCGGGGCGCCCATCAAGCGCCTGCACGCTCAAACCGCTGTCATCAGCAAGCGCGGCAAGACCCGATGCCTCTGCGGCAGCGCGCGCCTTGATCAGCGCGTTTTGCACAAAGGTGGTGCCGGTCTCTGCCGGTTCAGGCAGGCCCAGCGAACCGGCGGAGACGCAGGTCATGCCATACGGAGCCAGCAACGCCGAAATCTCTTTCAACTTGCCCGCATTGTGCGTGGCAATGACCAGCGATCCTCCGCCAAGTCTGCGGGTCACTTTACCGCGTCCGTTTGTGCAGTGAAAATCGCATCACAGCCAATCCGGGCAAGGCGCAAGAGCCGCAAAAGCCCCTCTTCATCGTAAGTTGCCCCCTCAGCGGTCGCTTGCACTTCGGCGATTTGGCCGCCCGTTAGGAGAACAAAGTTTGCATCGGCATCGGCATCGCTGTCTTCGGGGTAATCGAGGTCGAGCACTGGCGTGCCTTTGTAGATACCGCAGGAAATGGCGGCCACTTGAGCGGTAATCGGATCTTCCTTGATCGCTCCCGATTGCATCAGCGAATTGACCGCAAGCCGCAGGGCCACCCAGGCACCCGAAATCGATGCAGTCCGGGTGCCGCCATCGGCCTGAATCACGTCGCAATCGAGCGTGATCTGCCGCTCACCCAATTTCTCAAGATCAACCACCGCGCGAAGCGAACGCCCGATCAAACGCTGGATCTCCTGGGTCCGGCCCGATTGTTTGCCGCGTGCTGCTTCGCGACTGCCACGGGTATGTGTGGCGCGCGGAAGCATGGAATATTCGCCGGTGACCCATCCTTCTCCTTTACCCCGCAGCCATGGCGGAATGCGTTCTTCGACAGAGGCTGTGCACAACACTTTGGTGTCACCAAAGCTGATCAGGCAGGACCCTTCGGCGTGCTTGGTGTAACCGGTTTCAATAGTAATGGCGCGCATTTCATCTGCGCTACGTCCTGAAGGGCGCATAAACTTCATCCTGTTTTCGATTCGTTGATTGATCCGCGGTTTGGCGGGGAAGTGCGATCGGGGCAAGACTTGGCGAAACGCGCACACACGCTAAATGGGAATATATGACCGGTCCGACGATCACCGAACTGACAACACGAGCGCGCGAAATATTTCAGCGCGTCGTGGAGGGGTATATCGAGAGCGGGCAGCCAGTTGGGTCCAAAACGCTGGCTAGCGATGGGGCTATCAACCTATCGCCTGCTTCAATCCGTTCGGTCCTAGCCGAGCTGGAACAAGCCGGTCTTCTTGCCGCCCCGCATACGAGCGCCGGGCGGATGCCCACCGATGCGGGGCTGCGCATCTTTGTCGACGGCATGATGCGCGTAGCAGAGCCCTCAGAACAGGAACGTGCCCAGATCGAGGCGCGTCTTGCCCAAAGCGCGGAGGCAGGTCCAGTCGAGGCCGCCTTGCAACAAACCAGCATGCTGTTGTCCGAATTGACCGGCGCGGCGGGCATGGTGATGGTGCCGACCCGCGAACAGAAATTGGCACAATTCAGCCTCGTTAGCTTGGGGCAGGGGCGGGCGCTTGCCGTGTTGGTGGGAGAAGATGGCGGTGTGGAAAACCGCGTCATTGCAATCGATCACGCGGGTCCGGGTTCGCTTGAACAAGCAAGCAATTACATCACATCGCGGCTTGCCGGGCGCACATTGGCACAGGCTGCGATCGCGATGCGCGAGGAAATCGCAAGCGGGCAATCGCAACTCGATGAGGCCAGCCGCAATCTGGTCGAACGTGGGCTCGCCGTATGGAGCGAGGATGCGGGTAAGCGCCCCGTGCTGATCGTGCGGGGAGCGGCCAATCTGCTCGATGAGGCGGCGATGGGCGATATTGAACGCGTGCGCAGCTTGCTCGATGATCTAGAAAACAAGCAGTCAGTGGCCGCCTTGTTAGAAAATGCGCGCGAAGCCGAGGCGACACGGATCTTCATTGGCAGCGAAAACCGTCTGTTTGGCCTATCGGGCTCGTCAGTTATCGCCTCGCCCTATCGCGATGCAGAGGGCCGGGTGGTCGGTGTTTTGGGTGTGATCGGCCCAACACGCTTGAATTACGCACGGGTGGTCCCCATGGTGGATCTAACAGCGCGCTCTTTGGGGCGGTCTCTTGCGCAAACGCAAGGCCGCAACTCGGGCAATTTGATCGCTTAAAGACGGGTATCAAGACACAATGAACGATAAGGATAAGCCGCAGTGTGACGCGGCTGCACAAGAAGAATTGAACGGTGTGCCAGAAGAATTTCTGGACGATGGGGAGGCTGATAGCGCCCAACCGGATGCAGGCGCGGATGCGCTTGGCGAAGCGCTTGAGGCCCTGCGCGGGGATTTGGAGAAGTCCAAACAGGATGTGCTCTATGCGCAAGCTGAGACGCAAAATGTGCGCCGCCGGCTTGAAAAAGATGTCAGCGATGCGCGCAATTACGCCGCAACGGGTTTCGCCCGCGACGTGCTGAGCGTGTGGGACAATCTCTCGCGCGCGGTTGAAGCGATCCCAGAGACGCTGCGCGATGATGAGAGCATGAAAGGCCTTGTGATCGGGATCGAGGCGACCCAGCGTGAACTTGAAAAGGTTTTCAAACAGCATGGGGTTGAACGCGTTGCAGCCATGGGTTTGCCGCTCGACCCGAACCAGCATCAGGCAATGATCGAAATTCCGTCGGCGGATGCTGAACCCGGCACGGTGGTTCAGGAGATGCAATCAGGCTGGATGATCAAGGACCGCTTGCTGCGTCCGGCAATGGTGGGTGTCGCCAAAAAGCCGGATTGATCGGCGGTGGAGTTCTTTCTACTTTTGGTATTAATGCTGCTTTTTTGGTACCTTAACGATAAAAGACAGGAAAACCAAAACCCACAAGTGATTGATAAGCCCGAGGTGGTCTATCGTCCTTACACCGTCGAATATGACATTGAATGCAGCGGTGATGATCTGGCTGATGAGCTTCGAAACTTATCGGCCGACACCCGCTTGCCGAGCCATTCGGAAAGAGCCGATATAACAGGCCGGGTCGATGAATTCTTATCTGAGCACGAACGTGTCTCGGCCAGTCTTAGAAATTGGGATGTTGTCATCCCCGGTGAAGCGGATTTGATCCTATTGCTCGATCAGTCCGGATCGATGTGGGACAAAATTCCCACCGTCGCGGCTCACATATCCAGCGTTGCTGAAAAGCTCGAAAACGCGGGAGTGAAGGTGCAAATCTGCGGTTTCACCACTGCGGGTTGGAAGGGGGCGCGCGCGCAAGGCGTGGGAGGCAGCCGGCAAACCCGCCTATCCTGGGCGTTTATGTGATCGGCTTCATGTTATTTATTCCGATTTTGAAACCAGCACGACGCCTGCACTTTTCGATCCACTGCTCACCAGTCCTTGCATGTTTGAGAATTTAGACGGCGAGGCGCTTCAATGGGGCGCGGCCAAGCTGACTAATCGGGCATCAGAACAAAGGGCAATCATTATCCTCAGCGATGGCGCACCTGTTGATGATTCCACTTTGACCGAAAACGGTCTGGGATTTTTATGGCGCCACGTTCAGGAAGTAATTACGGAGTTGGAGGGTGATCCGACACTTCGCCTCGGCGCGATTGGCATAGATCATAGGGTTGAGACGCTGTATCAAAATGCAATCGATGTGAGTGACCGCACGCAAATTGGTGACGCAATCCTGAATTTGGTGACCCAGCGTTTTGGCTGGGTTGGATAACTTAAACTGCGCGCACCATTTGCAGGTTGCAGCGCGAATATGGGGTTGGCCAATTTTCAGTTTGCGACAGCGGGCGAAAACCTTTGCGCTCGTACAAAGCTGTTGCCGCAGTCAGGCTATCATTGGTTTCGAGCCACAAAGCATCCACACCCATTGCCCCTGCCGCATCGATTAATCCATCGAGGATCGCGGCACCAATTCCGCGATTTTGCGCATGGGGGGCGGTGGCCATTTTGACGATCTCGGCCCAGAGGCGTGCATCATCGCCCGGGTGCGACACCGGGATCAGCGCGCCTGTTCCCACCACTTCTCCGTCGGCCACAGCGATCAGGATAGCGCCTCCTTTGGCAAGGATCGTCTCCTGCGGGCGCTCCAGCTGGCGCCGATCTTCTTCTTCAACCGCGAACAATTGTTCGATCCAGCGCAAATTGAGCGCAGCAAAAGCACCCGCATCTGCCGGTTCAAAAGGTCGGATGAGATAGGGGGCGGGGCGGGTCATCATTATTTCGGGGCGGATCGTTCGTGGCTAGAAAAACAGATAAAGCACCAAATAGCGCAGGTTCAGCACCGCCAACAGCGTAATGTTCACCCAGTCACTGCGCGTGATCATAGCCGCTGCCATCAACCCAATCAGCAGCGCCGTCGTTGTCAAGCTCAACGGGGTGATCAAAGCCCACAGATCGATTTGCGAGTGCAGATATATCCATTGGGCAAAGACGAGGACGATCAAAATTCCCAAAACCCCCCGTCGAACACGGTAGAAATGATCATCAAGATCGGTAAATCTCTCAGGCTCGCTGGGGAAGACGAGGCGCATGCCCCGATAGTAACACGCGGCAAAGGCAGTCACCCCGGTGACCATCGCGGTGCTCACCGAGATTAGATCGCGCACCCTCCATTCAAACGAGATGGGTCTAGCTTCGAAAATTGAGGTGCAAAGTGTTGCTTTAGCCGGCCAATGTTTCACGCGAAATCGAGCGTGATCGCGCACGCTCGAATAGCGCA
>JABSPI010000246.1 GCA_013214365.1 Erythrobacter sp. | reverse complement strand
GGGCTGGGTGACAAGCTGGCCCAGCATATCGTGCTGTGCGCCTCGGCGATTGCGCTGGGCATTGTGACCGCTTTGCCCTTGGCGGTGTGGGCCGCGCGCTCGCCCGGCGTGGCGCGGCTGGCGCTCGGCTTTGCCAGCCTGGTGCAAACCATTCCCGCTTTGGCTTTGCTGGCTTTGTTTTTCCCGATTCTGCTGTCGCTGCGCACCGTGTTTGGCGAGGACTTGCCCACTTTGGGGTTTGTCCCTGCGCTGCTCGCGCTCTCGCTTTATGCTGTGTTGCCGATCTTGCGCAATGCGGTGACCGCGCAGGCCAATCTCGATCCGCAAGTGCTCGAGGCCGCCGATGGCGTGGGAATGACCAGCTGGCAGAAATTGCGGCTGGTCGAGGCCCCTTTATCTGCGCCCTACATCATGGCCGGCATCCGCACCGCCAGCGTGTGGACAATCGGCGCGGCAACGCTCGCCACCACGATCGGACAACCCAGCCTTGGCGATCCGATCTTTGCCGGGCTCCAGACCCAGAACTGGGCGCTGGTCGTGGCCGGCTGTATCGCCAGCGCCGCGCTCGCGCTCACGGTTGATGCCTTGCTCGGCGTGGTCGAAAGCGGAATTACCAAACGCCGCCGGTGGCAATGGGGCGCGGGGCTGGCCGCGCTGGCGCTGGGCTTGGTGGCGGCGTTTGCCTCGCAAATGGGGGGCGATGATGACGACACGATCGTGATCGGCTCCAAACAATTTTCCGAACAATATATCCTCGCGCAATTGATCGGCGCGCAATTGGAACAGGCGGGGTACCGGGTTGAATATCGCGATGGCCTGGGATCGGCTGTGGCGCACAGCGCGGTGGCCTCCTCCAGCGTCGATATTCTGGTCGATTACACCGGCACGATCTGGACCAATGCGATGAAGCGCACCGACAATCCGGGCCGCGCGGCGGTCTATGACGAGATTGTCGCATGGGAGGCGCAGACCAATGGCATTCGCGTGCTGGGCAAGCTCGGGTTTGAAAACGCCTATGCCTTTGCCATGCGCGAGGACCGCGCCGCCGATCTGGGGGCCAATTCGCTCGACGATCTGGTCGCGCTTGCGCCGGGTTTGACCATTGGCGGGGATCCGGAATTTTTTGAACGGCCCGAATGGATCGCAGTGCGCGATGCCTATGGCTTTCAATTTGATCAGACGCGCAATTTCGCGCCCACATTCATGTACAATGCGCTCAAATCAGGCGAAGCCGACGTGATCAGCGCCTACACGTCGGACGGGCGGATTGCCGCGGATCGTCTGGTGGTGCTTGACGATCCGCTCGAAGCGCTGCCCAGCTATGATGCATTGATCCTGCTCTCGCCGCGCATGGCGTCCGATGCCGGGATCGAGGCGGCGCTCACCCCCCTGCTCGGCGCGATCAGCGTCGAGGCGATGCGCGAGGCCAATTACGCGGTCGACCGCAGCGGCGAGGGCAAGCTCAGCCCGCGCGAGGCGGCCGCCCGATTGGGTCAGAATATCGGATTGTAACCTGCGCCCCATTGCGCGCCGCATGGGCGAAGAGAACCAGCCGGGTCAATGAGACAGGGTAATCAGTTTGCGCGGCGCCAGGTCTGGGTCTGGCAAAACGGGCCGGCGCATCCTTTGACTTCGAGCGTGCCGGGCCCCGCGCGGCGAACGACCGAGCGGAAACTGCGACCGCGTTTGGGATCGTAAATCTCGCCCTTCCAACTGTCCCCATCCTCGCGCAGATTGGACAGGATCGGCGTGTCCAACAGCCGGCGCTGGCGCAATTGCGGGTCGGGATTGTTGATGTCGCGCTGATCCGCGCCATCGGGCGGGGCGACGATAAACTGCGCAATCGTGCCGCAGATCGCATTGCCGCATGGCCCGATCAAAACCACCGCATCGCCTTCTTCTGTGACCCAGCGTCCTTCGATCGATTCGGCCGCATAAGCGGGGGCAATCCCGGCAAACAGGGCCGCGATCGCGGCTGCGAAACCCAATATATTGCGTGCAATCATCAAACGCTCCTCAAATTCCCTCAGCCCGCAATTCGGACAGGCTTTGGCCAAAGGTTACACCAAACCGCGCTCAATCAAACCCCACACCAATCGGCCAGCGTCGCCCGCAAATGCCCAGCACCTTGAACAAGACGCCCATTTGCTCGTCATCGATCAGCCGGCCGAGCTGGCGCTGGAGCTTTTCGCTTTCATGGGGATTCTTGCGCTGCAGCGCTTCATGGCGCACCTCGATCCCCATTTGCCGCAACCATTCGCCCTGCATTTGTATGCCCATCACTTCGGCCCCGTGATTTTGGGCCACATCGGCGAGCATTTCAAAATCGACATGCGCGGTCAGATCGGCCTGGCCGGGATGGTCGAAGACATCGACCTTTTCGTGCGATCGGATCGCTTGCAAGGTGGAACCCGCGCGCAATTCAAGCGCGCCGTAATCGATGATCAATGCCGCTCCGCCCTGCGCTTGCAAACGGTCGGCGATCTCGCCCATCACCGCGCTGGCCGCGGGGCTGGTTTCGATCATTGTGCCCTGGCTTGCGCTTTTCCAGCTTTTGGGCACGATCGTGTCCATCGGCTTGTCCCCGGCGACAAACACGAAATCCTCGCCCTCCAACCCGACCATACGTTCGTGCCACCCTTGGGCCGAGCGGACCAATTGATGGATCGGCAAGGCGTCGAAAAATTCGTTGGCGACAATCAATAAGGGCGCATCATCGGGCAGGGTCGACAGATCGTCGTGGTGCTGCGCGTCGGGAAAGGCCTCAAGCTGGATCGCGCGCAGCGCCGGCGAGGTTTCGACAAAGTGGACCTGCGGATCAAATTCATAGCGCGCCGCAGTGCGCAAGGCATCGCTTGCCAAAGTGCCGCGTCCGGGGCCCAATTCGACATAATGGATGCGTTTGCGCGCGCCCATCCTGACCCACAAATCGGCAAGCCACAGGCCGATCAACTCGCCGAACATCTGGCTGATTTCGGGCGCGGTGATGAAATCGGCCTCCTCGCCCAAAGGGTCGCGGCTGGTGTAGTAGCGCGCATTGCTCTCGGCCATGTAATGGGCAAGGCTGATCGGGCCGGTTTCGCGGATCAGGCGGCGGAAAGTCTTGCCCAGATCGCGGGCTTTAACCTCGGCCGCGGCTCTCTCCTCGGCCTCTTGCTTGGCGGCGGCGGCGGCGGCTTGCTCGGCCTTTTCCTCGGCTTCGCGCTGGGCCTGCTTTTCGGCTTTCTGCTTGGCTTTTTTCTCGGCCTCTGCCTTTTCCTTGGCCTTCTTCTTGGCCTGTCTTTCGGCCTCTTGCTTGGCCTTTTTCTCAGCCTCCGCTTTGGCGCGCGCTTCGGCCTCGGCTTTGGCTTTCTTTTCTGCCTCTTCCTTGGCGCGGCGCTCCGCCTCGGCTTTGGCCTTTGCCTCCGCCTGTTTGCGCGCCTTTTCCTCGGCTTCTGCCTTGGCTTTGGCGGCAGCGGCAGCGGCGGCAGCAGCAGCCGCGGCCTCCTCTTTGGCTTTGCGCTCGGCTTGCGCCTCGGCTTTGGCTTGCGCCTCTTGCTTGGCCTTTGCCTCCGCCGCCGCTTTGGCTTCCGCCTCGGCTTCTGCTTTGGCCTTGGCGCGGGCCTGGGCCTCGCGCTTGGCCTTTTGCTTGGCCGCCTGCGCGGCAGCCAACGCGGCAGCCTGCGCGGCGCGCGCCTCTTCTTCTTCCAAAGCACGGGCAGCGGCTTCGGCCTGTGCCGCTTTGCGCCGGGCGGCCTGCTCTTCTGCCTTCGCTGCTGCTTGCTGGTCGGCGCGCTGCGTGCGCGCCCCTTCCTGCGGCGCGGCGGTTTCAAGCGGGATCTGGGTCTGCGACCCGTCCGGCTCGATCAGCCGCAGCGTGGTGCACCGCGCGGTGCGAAGGGTGACAATTCCTAAGCCGTCTTCGAGCTCGCCGCCCCGCTCCCCACGGGCTCGCTCCGCACGGCGTAGAGCGTGACAATCAATCCAGTCAGTATCAGCGGTAGTGTTAGCCATTGGCCCATCGATAGTCCGGTTTGTATGGCAAAGTCAGCCAGTTGTGCATCGGGCTCGCGGAAAAATTCATTAACGAAACGCGCAAGACCGATACCCAGTGTAAAAATTCCGACCAACAGGCCCGGGCGGTAGCGCGCTTTGGTGGTCCAGAACAGCACCAACAGCACAATCAAGAGCAAAAGACCTTCGAGCCCGGCTTGATACAATTGGCTGGGATGGCGCGCCTCTTCGCCTGCGCGCGGGAAAACCATCGCCCATGGAACATCGGACACCCGTCCCCACAATTCGCCATTGTTGAAATTGGCCAGGCGGCCCAGCATCATCCCCATCGGCACATTGACCGCAATGTAATCGCACACCCGCAAAAACGACAGCTCATCGCGGCGCGAGACCCAGCCAATCGCGATCAACACCCCGACCAGCCCGCCATGGAAGCTCATCCCGCCTTCCCACAATTTGAGCACGTCGAGCGGGTTCGACCACAGGCCGGGATTGTAAAAAATCGCATAACCCAGCCGGCCCCCAAGAATCACACCCAACATGCAATAGAAGAACAGGTCATCGACATGACGCTGCGCCATCGGGGCGCCGGGCTGTTTGATCATTTTGGACAAATGCCAATAGGCAAAAAACAGGCCGACCAAATAAGCCAGCGAGTAATAGCGCAGTTGAAAACCGCCGACTTCAAAAAGATAAGGCCTCAGCCCCAGATCAGACCAGTAAATCGGATCAGCAACGCTGCCGCTTGCAGCAAGTAGTGACAGCACGAAGGGAACCTCTTAGACGTAAAAAGCGCGTTTGATGGCGCGCGGGGTTTGGGCGGCTTGTGGCACAGCATCGCCCCCTGGGAAAGGGGGCTAGCGCAAAACCCGGGTGACACAAATGCGCGGTTTTGCATGACCACCCTTTTGCATCCTTGCCTTTTTATACCGTTGCTATTTTACATCATTGCCGATCTACATCCGCGGCATTTTTTCAAATTGCCTATTGCCGCGTCCCGCAAGAGCGCAGATAGGCGGGAGCAAACCACGCTTCGAGCAATGAAGCGCAATGAGGAGAGATACCCGCATGGCCACCGAGTTGGACAATGCCCTTGAAGCGATCATCACCGAACTGACCAAAGAAGGTCAGCCGTTCCACACGAACGCGGTGGAGCGCAACGGCACGCCTATGCCCCATTTCACGGCAGCGCCCCCGACCCTTGCGCATTATTTCGCCCATTATTGCAACGAGCATAAAGACATCCCCTTCATCGTGGATGGCGATATCCGGCTGACATTTGGCGAAACCTATGCCGCCGCTTTGTGCGTTGCCGAAAGCCTGGTCAGCGATCACGGCGTTGAAACCGGCGACCGGGTGGGCATTGCCGCGCGCAATTCGGCCAATTGGATGATCGCCTATATGGGCATCGCCATGGCCGGTGGCTGTGTCACATTGCTCAACGGTTTTTGGGCGGGCGATGAACTCGCCTACGGGATCCGGCTGGCTGAATGCAAACTGGTGTTGGCCGATGATGGCCGCGCACGCCGGCTCGAAGGGACCGATCACGCCGCCAAGTTGGTGATGATCGATCACGGCGCCCCCGATCAGGGGCTGGCCAATGTCTGGAAAGCGCCAGACAGCGTGGAAAGCTCGGCGGCGATGAAATTGCTGGCCACCCTGGGCCCGAGCGATCTGGCGACCATCCTCTACACGTCGGGTTCCACCGGTCAGTCCAAAGGCGCCTATTCCGACCATCTCGGGGTTGTCTCGGGCGTGATGAATTATGTCGGCCAGAGCGCGATGGCCAAAGTCTTGCTGGAGAGCAAAGGCGAAGATGTCAGCGCCCAGCCCTGTGCGCTGGTGGCGGTCCCGCTGTTCCATGTCACCGGCGAGGTGCCGTTGTTCCTGCAAAGCTATGCGATTGCGCGCAAGCTGGTGTTGATGCCCAAATGGAACGCGCAGGAAGCGCTGCGTTTGATGGATGAGGAAAAGGTCACCTATTTCGTCGGCGTGCCGCTGATGAGTTACGAGATCGCCACGCATCCTGACCGCGCAAATTACGACCTGTCCGCTTGCAAAAGCTTCGCCGCCGGCGGTGCGCCGCGTCCGGTGGAACATGTCAACCGGATCAAGGAAGCCTTTCCCGGCGGGTTCCCTCTGCTCGGCTATGGGCTGACGGAAACCAATGCGGTGGGCTGCGGCAATTTCAACGAAAACTATCTCGCCAAACCCGGCTCCACCGGCCGCGCCTCGCGCCCGATTGTCGAATTGGCTATCCTCGATGATGATGGCAATCCGGTGCCCCAGGGCCAAGTGGCCGAGGTTTGCATCCGCTCGGTCGCCAATTTCCTTGGCTATTGGAACAACGAGCAAGCCACCCGCGACGCGTTCACTGATGACCAATTCTTCCGCACCGGCGATTTGGGCTATGTCGATGAGGACGATTATCTGTTCATCGTCGACCGCAAGAAAGACATCATCATTCGCGGCGGTGAAAACATCACCTGCATCGAGGTTGAAGATGCGATCTATTCCAATGACGACATCGCTGAATGTTCGGTCTTTGGCCTGCCCGATGACCGGATGGGCGAAGTGCCCGCGGCGGTGTTCCGGTTGAAATCAGGCCGCGATGCGATGAGCGCGGCGAATTTGCGTGCATTCCTGTTGTCGCGAATCGCTCCGTTCAAGGTTCCGCTGGAGGAACATATCTGGATCACCGAGGACCGCCTGCCGCGTTTGGGCACGCAGAAGATCGACAAGAAATCGCTGCGCGAGGCCTACACCAAGCAAATGGCGGCGGC
>JABSPI010000245.1 GCA_013214365.1 Erythrobacter sp. | reverse complement strand
TCTTCCAGATCAAGCTCGCCATAAAACGCCGCGGTCAGGCCATAGACAATGCCGCCTTCGATCTGGTTTTTGAACCCATCGGGATTGACCACATAGCCCGCATCGCACGCGGCCCAGATATTGGTCATCACCGGCTTGCCCGAGCTCATATCGACCTCGATCACCTGCGCGACAATCGTGCCAAAGCTCTCGACAATCGCGATCCCCTTGCCCTTGCCTTCGGGCAAAGGCGCATACCAATCGGCCATTTCGGCCACTTTGGTCAGGATCGCGGCATGGCGCGGCGCATCTTTGAGCATGGCAAGGCGATATTCATACGGGTCCTGCCCCGCCTGATGCGCGGTTTCATCGATAAAGCTCTCGATGAAATAGCCGTGCTGCGAATGGTCGACCGAACGCCATGCGGCAAAGGGCAAAAGCGTCTCGGCCTCGGCCACGCGCACGGATGTGTTGGGGATGGAATAAATCCCCGGCACGCTCGCCTCGGCTGGTTCGTTGCGCTGGGTGAAGACATTGTCATACGCCACCAATGCGCCGTTTTCATCAAATCCGGCGCGGAAACGGCTGATATCGGCGGGGCGGTAGAGCGCCTTTTGGGTGTCTTCCTCGCGGCTCCAGATCGATTTGATCGGCTCGCCGGTTTCCTGCGCAATTCTGGCCGCCATCACGGCATAGACCGCTTCGAGCCGGCGCCCGAACGAACCGCCAAGATAGGGGTGGTGGACGGTGATATTGTCCTTGTCGATCCCGGTCGCCTCGGCCAGCGCGCTGCGCACCATCAAGGGCACCTGGGTCGAGGTCCACACCTGACATGTGCCATCCTTGACCAAAGCGGTGCAATTGATCGGCTCCATCGGGGCATGGGCGAGATAGGGGACGCGGTATTCGGCCTCAATCGTGCTGGCCGCGCCTGACATGGCGGCGGCGACATCGCCTTTGCCCGCGGCCGCTTCCCCGCCGCTGGTCCCGGCCGCATCGAGCGCGCGGGTGAAGGCATCATATTGGTCCTGCGTGGTGCGGATCGCGCTTTCGGGCTCGCTCCAGGTCACGTCGATCTGGTTCAATGCCTGTTGCGCGTGCCAATAGCTGTCGCCGACAACCGCAACAAAATCGCCCATATTCAGGATATTGCGCACACCGCGCATCGATTGCGCGCGGGCATCATCCATTCCGACCACAGTGCGGCCCGGCACAGGCGGGCGCAAGGTGGCGGCATATTTGTAGTCCAGACCTTCGGGCTCGGCATCGATCCCGAACATTGCGGTCCCATCCACCTTGGAGGGGATATCGGTGCGATGCTTGCTCTTGCCGATCAAACGGTAATCGGCCGGCGATTTAAGCTCGGGGGTGTAATCCATCGACTGATCGGCGGCGGCCACTGCAAATTGCGCATAGGTCGCCGATTTGCCCGACGCCTCGTGAAACAGCATGGAATCGCGCGTCGTGATCTGCTCCACCGGCACGCCCCATTCATCCGCCGCGGCCCCGACCAGCATTTTGCGCGCAGCCGCGCCCGCAATCCGCATCGAATATTGCCCGGTCGAACGGATCGAAGACGATCCCCCGGTGATCAGCACATCGGCCAATTTGGCCACTTGCGTGAACAGGCCATTCCAGGTCGGCTCAATCCAGTCGGCGGCATTGAGCGTTGCCGGGGCCACAAACATGCGCGCCGCATCCGAGACGACATAGCTGCCATCAGTGGGCGCCTGCATCACTTTGATCTTGGCCCAATCGGCATCGAGTTCATCAGCCAGCATTTGCGCCAGAACCGAATGCGCCCCCTGCCCCATTTCGCAATGGGGGACGATTGCGGTGACGATGTTATCGGCGTCGATCTTGACCCATGAATTGACCAGGAATTCATCCTCGCCCGGTGCCACTTTCGGGGCGAGGCTGGCGATCGGATTGCCCGGGCGCACCCCGATCCCGATCAACAAACCGCCGCCTGCCAAAACGCTGGCCCCGATAAATCCGCGCCGGCTCCATTTGCCAAGCGCGCTGCGCTGCTTTTTCTCAGGAGACATATCGTTCATCGCTTAGGCCTCCTGCTGGGTCGGTTCGATCTGGCCCGCGGCGACCTTGATCGCGCGGCGGATCCGGACATAGGTGCCACAGCGGCAGACATTGCCGCTCATCGCTTTGTCGATATCGTCATCGCTGGGATTGGGATTGTCACGCAGCAGCGCGGTCGCCGCCATGATCTGGCCCGATTGGCAATATCCGCATTGGGGGACCTGCTCGCTGATCCATGCCTCTTGCACGCGGGTCATTTGCCCCTCGGGGCCGGTGATCCCTTCGATCGTGGTCACTTCGCGGCCTTCGACCATGGAAACAGGGGTCGAACACGAACGCACCGGTTCGCCGTCCAAATGCATGGTGCACGCCCCGCAAGCCGCCACCCCGCAGCCAAATTTGGTGCCCAGCAATCCGGCCTGTTCGCGCACAGCCCAAAGCACCGGCATATCCGGGTCGACATCCAGCGTGATGTCCTCACCATTCAATTTGAAACTCGCCATTATCTGGCTCCCCAATGTTTACCAATATTGCGCAAGCGGCGCGCAATTCATCCCAGTTGCAATCCGCAATCTATATCGGCCCAGCCCAATTGTGAAGAGCAGCTCTTCCCAAATTGCCGGGCAAATTCTAAACCCGTGGCCATGGATTTAGTTTCCTTCGACCATTTCCTCGACCTCGACATTCGCGCCGGCACCGTGATCAAGGCCGAACCCTTTCCCGAGGCGCGCAAACCCGCGATCAAATTGTGGGTCGATTTTGGCGAGGAAATCGGGGTCAAGAAAAGCTCGGCGCAGATCACCGATCACTACACGCCAGATGGGTTGGTCGGGCGCCAAGTGATGGCGGTGGTCAACTTTGCCCCGCGCCAGATCGGCCCGTTCATGTCGCAAGTTCTGGTGCTCGGCTTTGCCGATGCAAAGGGCGCGATCATCCTGAGCGGGCCCGATCACACCGTGCCCAATGGCGCGCGTATGTGTTGACCCCTTATGTAACCTTAAACCGCTTGCGCCCGAACGGGTTTGAGCCGATACAGACCATTCTCAAAAAGAAGAGATCTGGTCGCATTGCTTTAAAGGGGAGAAGACAATGCCCGTTTCCGATCATGTGAATTTAGAACAATTTATGGCCGGCGTGACCAAACGCAATCCGGGCCAGACCGAATTCATCCAGGCGGTCCACGAGGTCGCGCAGGATATTTTTGAATTCATGGCCGATAAGGTCGAATATCACGAGGCGCAGATCCTGCGCCGGATTGCGGAGCCCGATCGGATCGTGTCCTTCCGCGTGTGCTGGGAAGATGACAATCGCAATATCCGCGTGCAACGCGGCTGGCGGGTGCAAAACAACAATGCGATCGGCCCGTATAAAGGCGGCATTCGTTTCCACCCCAGCGTGACCGAAAGCGTGCTCAAATTCCTCGCCTTTGAACAGACGTTCAAAAATTCGCTCACCGGCCTGCCGATGGGCGGGGGCAAAGGCGGCGCCAATTTCAATCCCAAGGGCAAATCCGATGCCGAGGTGATGCGTTTCTGCCAAAGCTTTATGAGCGAGCTTTATCGCCATATCGGCCCCAATACCGACGTGCCCGCGGGCGATATCGGCGTTGGCGGGCGCGAGATCGGCTATATGTTTGGCCAATACAAACGCCTGACCAATCGTTGGGAAGGGGTTTTGACCGGCAAGGGGCAGGAATATGGCGGGTCGCAAATGCGTCCCGAGGCGACCGGCTATGGCGCGGTCTATTTCCTGCAAAACATGCTCAAACACCAAGGCATGGATGTCGAGGGGCACAATGCGGTCATTTCCGGATCGGGCAATGTGGCAACCCATGCGGCGGAAAAAATCACCCAGCTGGGCGGCAAGGTTTTGACCTTGTCGGATTCGGGCGGGTTCATCCACGATCCCGACGGCATAACGCAGGAAAAGATCGATTGGGTCAAACACCTCAAAACGGTCAAGCGCGGCCGGATCAGCGAATATGTCGACGAGTTTAAAGGCGCGACCTATCACGCGGGCGAGCGTCCTTGGGGCGTGGCCGCCGATCTCGCTCTGCCATGCGCAACGCAGAATGAATTGAACGAGGATGAGGCCAAAACGCTGGTGTCGAACGGGGTCAAAGGGGTCTCGGAAGGGGCCAATATGCCGACCACTTTGGACGGGGTGAAGGTCTTCCACGATGCCCGCATCATGTATGGCCCGGGCAAAGCGGCCAATGCCGGCGGCGTGGCGGTGTCGGGTCTGGAGATGAGCCAGAACTCGGAACGGATCAGCTGGAACCAAGAGCGGCTGGGCGACATGCTGACCGATCTGATGGCGGGCATCCACGAAAAATGCACCGAATATGGCGATCAAGGGGCCGCGAATGGAGGCTATGTCGACTATGTGAAGGGCGCAAATATTGCCGGCTTCAAGAAAGTGGCCGACGCAATGCTGGCCTTCGGCGTGGTCTAGGCGCCGAGCCTCTCAAGCCCATCGAAACAGGGCCCATTGAAACAGGGGCGCGTCCAGTCTGGCCGCGCCCCTTTTTATTGCCCGCTCGCGCACAGCACCTGCGCAGCGCCGGCTGCAAACAACAGCGTGCACGCGGCCTCAGCCAGCGATTACCCCGAACAGGTCGTGTGCATCGGCCTCCTCGACCAGCACATCGACGATCGCGAACGCGCGGTTAAGCGAGCATGCTACCCCCTCCTGTGTGATTGCATTTTCCTACACGCCTGCGCGGTGCTATGGTCCCGCTTGCTCTTTCAAAGCTGAATCCCGTCCCCTTGCGACCCCGCCCACATCGGCGGGGTTTTGTGCGTTTTGGGCTGCGTCAGCTAGATACAGCCTTCCTCTGGATGTACTTCATCAACTTGCACAATGCGCAACTGAGGCCTGCAAGGTCAAAAAACGTGCGATCTGAAAGCGCGGTTCACCGCCGGCCAACCCAGCCTCACCCGCCCGCGCCGCTGCGCATTTTGAGCAGCATCACCCGCACTGACGCATCACGCCAATGCGCGTCTACTCAATCCCCAGCATTGCCGCTTGCCGGCGCAATTCATCGGCTTCGCCCGGATTGGCGGCGATTGCATTGGCCAAAGCCTCGCGCGCTTTGCCGGTTTCGCCCAAAGTTGCCCGGCTGCGGATCAGCATGACCCAGCCGTCGAGATTTTGCGGCTCATCCTGAAGCCGGGCTTCGAGCGACGAGACCATGCCGGCGACCATCGCGTCGCGGTCGCTCGATGACATTTGCTGCGCCTCGGCGATTTGCTGCGCCGATGGGCCGCGCACGCTGGGCTCTGGCGCGCCCTGCCCTGCGGCGAAAAAGGGCGCTGGCGCGCGGTCGTCGAGCACGGCGGCGATCCGGTCATCAACGGCAATATCCTGGATCGCGCCCACTTGGCGGATCGTGCGCACCACGTCGCGTTCCCAAGGCGCGCCCGGCGGCGTGTCAGCCAAGAGCGCAAGCCAATCGGAAATCGCCCCTGCGTGATCGCCCGCCAGATCGCGCTTCACCGCCATGAAATAGCGCGCTCTGGGATCACCCGGATCGCGCTCTAATGCCTTCTCGAAAGCTTCAATTGCGCTCGCAGGCAAGGGGTCGGCATCAGCGTCCGCCGCATCCACCGCCATCACCCGCGCTTCGCCCAAAGCGGACCACATTTCCGCCGCGCCATCATCAATCGCAACCACGCGTTCATACGCGGCGACGGCATCGGCGAATTCTTCGCGTTCATAATGAGCAAAAGCCAGCCGCGCCCAGGCATTGGCATCATCGTCCGCCGCCTGCGCCGCAGCGCGCAAATCCTCTATTGAAGGCGGCGCATCCGGGGCGGGCGCGGCAGCAAGCGGCGGCTGCGGATCGCCATCATAGACGTTGTATCCAATCGATCCGGCAGCAAGAAGCGCGGCCCCTCCTAGAAGAAACCAACCTGCTTTGCTGCCCGCCCCATCGCTGGGTGGGGGCTTTTGCGCGCTATTTGCATCAGAACTCATGTAATTTTCACTAGCAAGCGGCGCAGAAAACGGCAATTCTATCTGGTATTAGGGATGAGAAACCGTATGGTGAAAACACAGGAACATCTATCCGAAAGGGGGGGATAGATTGGCAGAGTTATACGATGTCGCCATTATTGGCTCCGGCCCCGCCGGGATGAGTGCCGCTGGCCAAGCCGCCAAGCGGGGGATGAGCCACATCCTGCTGGAAAAAACCGACCACCTGTCTGACACGATTTTCAAATATCAAAAGGGCAAGCACGTCATGGCGACGCCCTCCGACCTGCAATTGCGGGCGGGCGGCTATGAAGAAGGCGCGCTCGACGGGATGCAATTCGCCGAAGGAACGCGCGAGAAGATCCTCGGCATCTGGAACAAGCATTGCGGGATCAATCACCCCGACATTCCCCACCCCGAACACGAGGTGGACACATTCGAAATCAATTGCCAGCTCAACGCCGAGGTCACCTCGGTTGAGGGGGAGCAGGGCAATTTCACCATCGCGCTCAAAGATGGCGGCTCGGTCAATGCCAAAGCGATCGTGCTGGCCATCGGGACACAGGGTAATCCGAACAAGCTGCGCTGTCCCGGCGCCGATCATCCGATGATCACACCGCAATTGGATGATCCCGAAGATCACATCGACAAGAACATCATCGTGGTTGGAACCGGCGATGCCGGGATTGAAAACGCTTTGGGCCTCGCCACCGATCCGGCGCTCGGCAATACGGTCACGATCCTCAATCGTGGAACCGATTTTGCCAAGGCCAAGATCAAGAACGCAACCGATCTTCAAAATGCGGGCGAGGAAGAGCAGCTGCGCAT
>JABSPI010000244.1 GCA_013214365.1 Erythrobacter sp. | reverse complement strand
CTTACGGTAGATTTGACTGGTTCCTATATTTCTCCTCAATCAAGCATTTCTGGAATTGACACTTCGCAGATTGACAGAACGCAGCAGGAGGCTGGCCTCTCTGTATCTGGTCGATATCAGACTAATAAATTCGGACTTTTGGGAGTTGATGCACAGGTTCGCCGTGGTTCGAAATTTGATCCATTCGGCAATAGTAATGGTGAAGGCTGGAGTGGTTCCGTAACTTTGTTTGGTCGCGATCTACCATTGGGAGATGGCTGGCTGGCGGAAGGCGATTTGGGGACCATTAGCACTCCAATGATTGCCTTGGTGCGAGGGCAAAGCCGTTTTTACCTCCCCTCGACCCCAATCATGGGCGGTGCTGTCGCTTTCAATGGCTATCGCAAGCTGGTCCAAGGGGAGTCTTCGGCCCCTCAGCCGCGACCAGCGTCTCGCGCAGGAAATGGCCCAGCCCCGTGATCAACAGACCGATCGTCATCACCCACAAGATCATCACGAAAATCCCGGTGTCGATCCGGATAAAGGCCGAGACGAACAGAACCGCGATAATCACGCTGATCGTGGCGGCGGCCCCGGTTGAAAACTTGATCGCCAATTGCGCGATCCGGCGCCGCTTGCCTAGCCATTCCACCTCGCCAGCATGCGCCGCGCCGCATTCGCCACCTTCGGGCATTTCGAGCCGTTCCAACCGCCCCGCAACCCAATTGAGCCGCACCATCATGACATTCATGATCGACCCGATCCCGACCAGCAGAAAGGCCGGCGCAAGGCTCAATTCGAGCGCCTGTTGCACCCGCACCGCCGACACCGATTGCACCGAGACAATCCCATCGGCCCCGATCATCAACAGATCGAACATTATGACCTTCCTTCGCCGCCGCTGAAATTGCCCCCGCCGCCGCGATTGGCATTGTAGGGGTTTTTGGGGCTTTTCAGGATCACCCGCACCGGCACCGCTTCAAAGCCGAGCTTGGCGCGGATCCCATTGACCAGATAGCGTTCATAACTTTTGGGCAACGATTCCAGCCGCGTGCCGAACACCACAAAGCGCGGCGGGCGGGTGCCGGCCTGGGTGATGTAGCGCAATTTGATCCGCCGGCCGCCGGGCGCGGGCGGGGGATTGGCGTCGAGCGCATCGTCAAACCAGCGATTGAGTGCCGCGGTCGGCACCCGTTTGGACCAGCTTTCGCGCAGTTCAAACGCGGCCGACAACATTGTGTCGAGCCCTTTGCCGGTCTTGGCGCTGACCGCGAAAACCGGCAGGCCGCGCACCTGCGCCAACCCATCATGCAGCGCCTGTTTGATCCCGTTGAACAGGGACGAGGCGTTCTCGGCCACATCCCATTTGTTGATCGCCACCATCAAAGCGCGCCCTTCTTCAAGCGCGAGCGCGGCGATTTTGAGATCCTGATGCTCCAACCCTTGCGTCGCGTCGAGCAGCAGCACCACCACCTCGGCAAAATCAACCGCGCGCCTCGCATCGGCGACCGAGAGCTTTTCAAGCTTTTCGGTGACATTGCGTTTTTTGCGCATGCCGGCGGTGTCGATCAGGCGGATCTCGCGGGTTTCATCGGTTTTGGGGTCGTGCCATTCCCAATCCACCGCAATCGAATCGCGGGTGATCCCGGCCTCGGGCCCGGTCAGCAATCTGTCCTCGCCCAGCAAGCGGTTGATGAGAGTCGATTTGCCCGCATTGGGCCGTCCCACAATCGCCAGTTTGAGCGGGCCGAGCGGCGCCTCTTCATCCTCGATCAGGGTGATCTCGCTTTGCGCCTGCGCCGCATCGGCCTTTTCCCCGATGATCGGCCACAGCGCCCCGAACAGGTCGGCCACCCCTTCGCCATGTTCCGCCGATAAGGCCACCGGATCGCCAAGGCCGAGCGAATAGGATTCGAGCACACCGCTCTCGCCTGCGGCCCCTTCGGCTTTGTTCGCCACCAGCACGATCGGCACATCATGTTCGCGCAGATAGCGCGCAATTTCATTGTCGAGCGGGGTCAGGCCGGCGCGCGAATCGATCACAAACAGCGCCGCATCCGCCCCTTCGAGGCTGGCTTCGGTTTGTTTGCGCATCCGCCCGGGCAAGGTCAGCTCGTTCTCATCCTCCCACCCGGCGGTGTCGACAATGGTAAAGGCAAGGCCGGCGATCTCGGCATCGCCCATCCGGCGATCACGGGTGACCCCCGGCTGGTCATCGACCAGCGCGAGTTTTTTGCCAACCAACCGGTTGAACAAAGTCGACTTGCCCACATTGGGGCGTCCGATAATGATGACTTGGGGTTTCATAGCTCACCTCGACAAGTGGCCCCTGCGAGCCATTAAGGCAAGCAGCGAGGCGCTTTAGCCGTCTTTCTTGGCCACCGGGGCATCTTCGCCCAGATCTTCAAACCAGGCCTCAACCGCGCCGGTCAGCTTGATCGTGAGCGGTTGTCCGCGGCGATCGACGGTCTTGCCCGCTTGCACCCGGACCCAGCCTTCGGAGATCGAATATTCCTCGATATCGGTGCGCACATTGCCTTTAAAGCGAATGCCGATGCCGCGTTTGAGGATATCGGCATCAAAAGCCGGATTGCGCGGATTGACCGAAAGATGGTCGGGCGGAACGTCGTTGGATGGGGTTTGCTGTGTCATAAAGAGCGCCCTTAATCGTGCAGGCGGTTGGAAACAAGCGCGCTATCGCTTGCCCTTTTGCGCTTAGGTCTTTAGAGGCGCTTCCAACGCGCGCGGGGGCCTCGGCTTTCCCGCGCGGCTTCGTTCAGACTATGCGGGCGTGGCGGAATTGGTAGACGCGCTGGTTTTAGGTACCAGTATCGCAAGATGTGGGGGTTCGAGTCCCTTCGCCCGCACCATTCCGAACATGTCGGTAAAATACATATATTCAATGCATTAGAAGGCTAGAAGTTCAACTCCATGGCTACCAAGCAGACCAAAAACGAAGGGCTCAAGCGGGCCTATCTGATCACCTTCACCGCTGCTGAAATCGCAGAAAAGGTTGATGCCGAGATCAAGAAGATCGCCCCGCAAGTGAACATGCCGGGCTTTCGTAAGGGCAAAGTGCCGGCGAATCTGGTCAAGAAAATGCATGGCGAGCAATTGCATGCGCAAACGCTCAACGACACGATTCGCGCCAGTGTTGATGGCCTGATCGCGGATGAAGAGCTGCGCCCGGCAATGCAGCCTGCGGTTGCGCTCAACGAAGATTACGAAGAAGGCAAAGATGCCGAGATCACGGTCGAGCTTGAAGTTCTGCCGGTGGTTGAGGCGCCGAGCATTGACGGGCTCAAGCTGGAAAAGCTGAGCGTGCCGGTCAGCGATGAGCAAATCGAAGAAGCGATTGCGGGCATTGCCGGCCAGAATAAGAGCTATAAGGACGCCGCCAAAACCAAGAAAGCGGCCGATGGCAACCAGTTGATCATCGATTTCGTCGGCAAGATTGACGGCGAAGAGTTCGAAGGCGGCAAAGCCGAAGATGCCCCTCTCGTGATTGGTTCGGGCGCGTTCATCCCCGGCTTTGAAGACCAATTGGTCGGCGCGAAAAAGGGCGATGAGAAGACCATCACGGTCACCTTCCCCGAAGATTACCAGGCCGATCACCTCGCCGGTAAAGAGGCCACTTTCGATGTCACCGTGAAAGCGGTGAAGGTCGAGACCGAGACCAAGATCGATGACGAGTTCGCTAAGAATCTCGGCCTTGACGGGCTCGACAAGCTGCAAGAGATCATGAAGGGCCAGCTCGAGCAGCAAACCGCCGGCATGACCCGCACGCAGATGAAGCGTTCGCTGCTCGACCAATTGGCCGGCAGCCACGATTTCGAAGTGCCCTCGACCATGGTCGATGCCGAGTTCGAACAGATCTGGGCCCAGCTGCAGCAAGAAGCGGCCAAGGAAGAAGATCCGGCCGACGCGCTCAAGCAGATCGAAGAGGAAAAGGACGATTACCGCGCCATCGCCGAACGCCGCGTGCGTTTGGGCCTGTTGCTGTCGGAAATCGGCCAGGCCAATGGCGTGGAAGTGACCGCGCAGGAAATGCAAATGCTGATCCAGCAGGCCGCGCAACAATATCGCGAGGAAGATCGCGAGCGCTTCATGCAATATATCCAGCAAGAGCCGATGGCCGCCGCTCAATTGCGCGCGCCGCTCTATGAAGACAAAGTGGTCGACTTCCTGTTCGACAAGGCCGAGGTCACCGAGCGTGATGTGACGGTCGAGGAATTGCAGGCCGCGATCGAAGCCGACGAAGAAGCCGAAGCGGAAAAAGCCAAGGCTGCGCCTAAGAAGAAAGCGGCCAAGAAGGCCCCAGCTAAGAAAGCTACGGCTAAGAAGGCACCGGCAAAGAAAGCGGCGGCCAAGGCCGACGCTGACGACAAGCCCGCAGCCAAGAAGGCCCCAGCTAAGAAAGCACCAGCCAAGAAAGCACCGGCCAAGAAGGCTCCTGCGAAAAAGCCAGCCGCCAAAAAGGCGCCGGCCAAGAAGCCAGCGGCCAAAAAGTAATCCGGCCTATTCGGGCATTGCCCGGGCAGACCAGCGTTTGAAAGAGGGCTCGGGCAGCGTCGCTGTCCGGGCCCTTTCATATGCAGCGCCCGCTTTGAGCACGTCGTGATCGGCCCATTTGGCGCCGAAAAAGCTGATCCCGACCGGCAGCTGTTCGACCTCGCCCATGGGCACGGTCAAATGCGGATAGCCCGCAATCGCGGCGGGGGAGCCAAACCCGATCGAGCCGTTGAACTGATCGCCCAGCACCAGATCGCTCATCCAGGCCGGCCCTCTTGTGGGCGCGACCAGAAACGCCACATCATTGTCCGCCAGCAGCGGATCGAGCGTCTGCTCGCCTGCAATCTTGAGCGCATTGGCGCGCGCCGCCTCATAGGCTGCGCGGTCAGTGGTCTCTTGCGCCACGAGAAAGATCGATTGGTCGAACCAGCGCATCTCGCGCGCGGCATTGGCGCGGTTGAACGCGATCAGATCATCGAGCGAACGCGGCGTCTCGCCATTTTCAAATGCGGGGATCGAGGACAGATATTTGCCCATCTCCTCGCGCAATTCGAACAACAGGACCGCATAGCTGTCGCGGTACATATCGGCATTGGGTTCAAATTCGATATCGACCAGCACCGCGCCCGCCGCCTCGAGATCAGCGAGCGCATTGTCGAACACGGCCGCAACCTGCGCATTATTGCCGATTTGCCCGCGCATGACCCCGATCCGCACCCCGGTGAGCGAGAAGCTGTCGAGGCCGTGGGTATAATCCGCCTCGCGCGGCACGCCGATTGTGGCCGGATCGGCCGGATCCTCCCCCGCGATCGCGCCCAGCAACAGCGCCGCGTCATAGACGGTGCGGGTCATCGGGCCGGCTGTGTCCTGGGTCGAGGAGATCGGGACAACATGGGTGCGGCTGACCAGGCCGACGCTGGGTTTGAACCCGACCACGCCGTTAATGCTCGCCGGGCAAGTGATCGAGCCATTGGTCTCGGTCCCGATTGCGGCCCATGCGAAACCGGCGGCGACCGCTGCGCCGCTGCCCGAAGACGAGCCGCAAGTGTTGCGATCAATCGCGTGCGGATTGCGGGTCAGCCCGCCCACCGCGCTCCACCCGCTGGTCGAATCGTTCGACCGGATATTGGCCCATTCGGACAAATTCGCCTTGCCCAGAACCATCCCGCCATGTGCGCGCAAATTGGCGATCAGCGGCGCATCGCGGCGGGTGAAATTCTCTGCCAGTGCAAGGCTGCCGGCGGTTGTTGCCCATTCGCGGGTTTCGATATTGTCCTTCACCAAAACCGTCCGGCCATGGAGCGGGGCGGTGCCAGCGAGCTCGCGCGCTTTAAATCCGGCCGTGTGCGAATAGGCGATCACCGCATTGAGGCCGCCGGGCCCGCTATCATATTGGCGGATACGCTCGACCTCGCGGGCGGCCTGCGCCTCGGCGTCGTAAGGCGCGCTGCGGTCGGCGGCGGCGAGGATGCCAGCTGCCCCGAGCAGAGCGAGGCCAGCGGCGGATGTAAGCAATGCGGTGTTCATGGGTCCAAGTGATTGCGCGAAGGCGGGCAAAGCGCAAGAGCGCATCGCCAGCTGCACGTTTTGGCATTATCACCCGCGCCTTTTTCGCAGCACTTTTCATCATGCGCGGGCGTGCAAAACACCGCTATCCCCAATCCCGGCATGAATCCCCTTGAACATTGCCGCGCCTAGTCCGACATAGGCTGGCAATTCATTGACGAGGAAACACCACCATGATCGATCTGTTCGGAGACAAAGGCGAAACTTACGGTTCACAGGGCAGTTTCACACACGATCCGGTGACCGGCGCGCTGGTCCCGACCGTGGTCGAACAATCGAGCCGCGGTGAACGCGCGTTTGACATTTTCAGCCGCCTGCTGCGCGAACGGATTGTGTTTGTGACCGGCCAGGTGGAAGACAATATGGCCTCGCTGATCGTGGCCCAATTGCTGTTCCTGGAAAGCGAAAACCCCTCCAAGCCGATCAGCATGTATATCAATTCGCCCGGCGGCGTTGTCACCGCCGGCATGGCGATCCACGACACGATGCAATATATCAAACCGCGCGTGTCAACCGTGTGTATCGGCCAAGCCGCCTCGATGGGCAGCTTCCTTCTTGCAGCAGGTGAGCCGGGCATGCGCGTGGCATTGCCCAATGCCCGGATCATGGTCCACCAACCATCGGGCGGGGCGCGCGGCATGGCGTCCGATATCGAAATTCAGGCGCGCGAAATTCTGCGCATCCGCACCCGTCTCAACGATCTCTACGTCAAATATACCGGGCAAAGCCTCGACGATATTGAAGCCGCAATGGACCGCGATACGTTCCTGGAAGCGGAAGAGGCGAAGAAATTTGGCCTGGTCGACAAAGTGTTCGAAACCCGGCCCGAGGCAGGCGATGACAGCGC
>JABSPI010000243.1 GCA_013214365.1 Erythrobacter sp. | reverse complement strand
CCGCGATAACGGTCAATCGCTGGCCGCATGGCTATGCCTATGAATATAACGAGCTTGAAGATGATTGGAGCTTTGACGGCGCAAACGGCCCGCATATTGCCGGGCGCCAACCGATCGGGCGGATCCATCTCGCCAATAGCGACAATCAGGCCTCGGCCTATCTCAACGCCGCGGTCGAGGCGGCGGACCGGGCGATTGGCGAAATTGCCGGCAATATGACGTAAGCGGGCGGGCTATCCCAGCAACCCAGCAACCCAGCAACCCAGCAACCCATCAGGCCATCAGGCCATTAGCGTCTCAAGAATCGTACCAATGGCCGTCGGGATCATCGGGATAGACCCCGAGATAGGGGCCGTGGCTTTGATAGCCCATCAAGCGCCGCACATGGTCGGGATAATGCGCGGCGATCTTGTGTGGAATGGCGAGATAGTGGTTTTCTTCCTGCCGCAGCCAGCCCAGACTATAGGTCGTGATCAGGCCCGATCGCGGCGCGTTGGACATGTTCGCCCCGCCGCCATGAATGGCTGAGCCGAGATAGAACAACACGCTGCCTTTGGGCATTACGGCGCGTTCGATATCGCCGGGCTGAACCGCGTCGATCGGGCGCATATCCTGGCTGCCTGGAACCACCAAAGTCGCGCCATTTTCGAGCGTAAAATCATCCAGCGCCCACATCGCCGAAAGCTGAAATTCCACCCCCTCGATCCGGATCGGATAGAGGTCATCATCGCGGTGCAATTCCTGCACCTTTTCACCCGGCAGGATCTGGATCGCGGTGCTCGACCCGATGCGGTATGTCTCGCAATGGCGTTTGAGCACCAGATCGCAAATCGCCAGAACCAGATCATGCGCGATCAGACCCGCGGATGCTTGCGAGAGCGCCAAAATCGCGCTCAACCGCAAAGTGTGATGGCCGTTGAAATCGTTCTGGAACCGCGCGCCTTGCTCGGCAAAGGGGCCGGACAATTCGCGGGTCACCTGGTCGATCAGGTCCAAATCGGGTTCGGGATGAACAATCACCGCGCCATCTTCAAGCAGCGCATCGGCGATTGTGCGGGGATGGGCCAGATGATCAAATTCCAACATTGTGCATCCCCATGTGCAAGCGCGGCCTAGGCCACGGGCAATTCTTCGACCGCGCGGTGCCCCTGTTCAACCGCGCAATAAAACAGCGCAATCGCGCCTGCATCGGCATTGGCGATGGTGATATGACCAAATGGTTTGCGCGCGCGCATATGCGGCATTTGCGGGTCGTTCCAATCGTCATTGTAAACCTCATCGAAGAGGTAATTGTAGCTGTAGGCATAGCCATGACCCCAGCGATTGACTGTGATCGCGGTGATGTCGCGCGCGGGGTCAAATCCATGTCCGCCCAACATTCCGGCAAGCTGGGCGCGGGTTTGCGCCTCGATCTCTTCAAATGGGGTGGTGAGCAGCTCCATCCGGCCCGCTCGCGCCTGTTCGCGTGCGGTCATCCCGGCATTGTTGACATGGGGAAAGCGTTCGAGATGGATGATCACCGGATCGTCGGGTGAACGGGCATAGTGATAGTCGCCCATACTGACCGGGAAATCCATTTTGGCGTGGATGTAATAGCTGCCCGGGGCAACCACTGTCCCGATCCCCATATCCTTCCATGCGCGCCAGTTTCTCACCGCCACATTGGTGTACAAGATCGGGGTCTTTTCCTGAAAGCTGAGCGCTTCCTTCTGTTCATCGGGCAGGCCGGGACAAATATGCGGGATCATCGAATGATTGCAGGCCAGCACGCAATTTCTCGCATCGATTTTATAGGCTTGGCCATCCGTGACATAGGTCACCGCGACAGGCGCGGGGCCGCCGGTCACCTGATCGACTTTGACCACAGTGCTGCTCAAACGGATGCGGACATCGTTTTGCGGCCGGTCGAGATTGGCATAGCGGGTCGGCTTGGTCAGGATTTGCGCCGGAGTGCCGGGGGGCACCGCGTCTTCGATCATGGATCGCACCAACAATCTTGCGACTGTGGCGATGCCGTCGGGATAGTGGTGGATGTAGCGTTCCATTGGCTCTGCCGGGGGCAGGCCGGCCGCTTCATATCCGGGCAGGCCGATAAATTCGAGCGCGGTCGCCGCGGTGATCGCCTCGATCCCGGCGCCGGTATCGCCGGCCATATCCTGCAACACATCGAACACTTCGGGCTCGGTGATGCCGATCACCTCTTCCAGAAATGTGCGATAGCTGATCGAATAGAGATAGGCCTCTTTTTCCTGCGCGCTGTAGTTTGCGAGCAGGTCGTCCTTGATCGTGAACAAATGGGTCAGCTGCTCTTTGCCGGGATCGGATAGAGGCATTTTGGCGATCGCCTCGGCAAAGGACAAAGGCGAGGGCTGGACCGGCAGGTAATCTTCAAAAAAGCCCAGATCGAACGGGACGGTCACATCTTCGCCCCATCGCTCCTTGTTGAAATACAGACCGCCCGACAAACCATTGCGGCGCAGGAAATCATAATCATAAGCGGTCTCGAACAGCTCCAGATCGACCCCCAATTCATCAAGCAGCTCGCGCACCAGGGGGCTGTAGCTGGAGGGTTCTTGCAAGGTTTGGCCGCCGCCATATCCGATCAGGCGGGTGTCCCCGTCATCGTCGGCGGGCATTTCATTGCGTTTGGCATGGCCGCCAAAATCATCGTGATTGTCGAGGATCAGGATTTTGGCGCCGGGGTTCTTCTTGCGGTAAAAATAGGCCGCGCTCAGCCCGCTAATCCCCGCGCCCACCACCACCAGATCAAACGGCGCGCTCTCGCCTTGTGCGATCGGGGTCCAATCGGTGCGGCGTTCAAATCCGATCTGGTGCGCCACTTCGAACGAGCCGACATGATTGCCGCGCAATCCGGTCAGAGCGGGGGGATAGGCGCCCGTTGGCGGCGGGTTGGCGCCGGTATCGGTGCAACCGGTTAAACCTGGCGTGATCAACATCCCTGCGCCGGCAAGGCCCGCGCCGTGGATAATGTCGCGGCGCGAAATCTGTGCATCCATGCCCAGCGTCAAACGGCGCAGCTTGTCGGTCACGAAATTCTCCTGATCACTTTTGTATCCCGCCATCGCTTTTGGGCAAGCCGGCAGGGCGATTTAGCTGGTTAAAGGCGGGGTTTTGGAGCGCCGCTCATGCTGCCAGAAGGGCGCGGAGTGGACTGTGCATTTGGCCCAGGCGAGGCGCCATTTGAGCTCTTTTTGATAGTAGATTTCGGCCCATAGCTGGTCCGGCAACGCCCCCTTGGTCAGCTCCACATCGCCATAAGCCAAAGCGGTTTTGAGTATCGGCGACCACATATGCGCCACCACCGATCCGACATTGGTGCCATCCTTGCGATCAAACAGGAACGAGCCGCTGGGCACGCGATTGCCTTCGAGTGACAATTTCACCAGCCGCCGCCGGGCCGGGCGTGCGCGCTCTTCCAGCAACGCTTTCTTGCCGGTGAAATAGGGTTTGTCGAATTTCACAATCCAATCGAGCCCCAATTCAAACGGCGAGCGGTCGTGATCGGCGCGCACCACATTTTCCGCCGTGTTGAAATCCCATCCCGGCATAATAAAGCCGGCCTCGATCCGGACCATTTCCAACGCATCGAGCCCGATCAAACGCACATCGAGCAACCCCTTGTGCTTGATCGCGAAAATCGCATCCCACATCGCCAGCGCATTGTCCGGATCGGTCCACAATTCATAGCCCAGATCCCCGGTGAAACCGGTGCGCGAAATGGTCAATTTGATGCCCGCCATTTCGGTTTCGATAATGCCGAACGGTTTGAGCCCCTCCAACCCCTTTGCCCCCGCCGCGGCGAGCACCGAATAGGCGGTCGGCCCCTGCACTGAGAGCGCGGCGATATCGGCGGTTTCCTTGGCGATCGTGACATCGAACCCGATGCTCGACAATAACAGCCAGTCGAGCTGGTGATGCTGGGCGCACAGCCGGTAATCGCCCGGTGCCAGATGAAAGATCGTGCCATCATCGATCACCTTGCCCTTATCATTGCACCACACCGCATACATCACCCGGCCCGGTTTCAATTTTGATATGTCGCGGGTGACCAAGCGGTTGAGGAAATCCAGCGCATCAGGGCCAGTGATGCGGTATTTTTCCATCGGGGTCAGATCCATCACGCTGCACGAACTGCGCACAGCGAAATATTCCGATGCGACTGTGTCGGCGACCCGCACGGTCTGGTATCCGTTCCACTCGGCCCAATTCTGGGTCAGCGTATGGGCCACGATGCGGTCGTGAAAGGGGGAGGGTTCGAGCACTTGGGCGAAATTGTGCATGGCGGGTTTTTCCATCGTCATCGCGCTGCCTTTGCCAAAATTCGGCGCGCCGCATTGCGCCCGGGCAGGCCGGTGATCCCGCCGCCGGGATGGGCCGCCGCCCCGCATAGGAACAATCCCTCGATCGGGGTCTGATATTGCGCGGTGCCGTGGACCGGGCGCATCATGAAGCCTTGATCGATTGACATCTCGCCATGGTGCCAATGCCCGCCTGTAATCCCGTATTGCGCCTCGATATCGACCGGGCTCAGAACTTCGCTGGCGACCACTTTTGCACCTATGCCGGGGCTGTAATCTTCAAGGATATCGAGCACTTTTTGCAGCACCACAGCGCGCCCCTCATCCCAGCCTTGCTTGAGGCGATAGGGGGTGAAGGAGACATTGATGCTGAGCACGTGGTGACCGGCGGGTGCCAGCGCGCCATTGACCGCGCTGGGGCAGGCAATATCGAGCACTGGCGCCTGCGATATCTCGCCATATTTGGACGCGTTAAAGGCCCGCTCGACATAGCGCATATCGGGCGCAATCATCATACGGTGGCGCAAATCATCCGCGTTCAACCCGGCAAAATCGGGCGCGCTATCGAGCGCCAGATTGACCTTTGAGACATCGCCATTGGTGCGGGTTTTCGAAATCCGGTGGGTCAACATCGCATCAAGCTGCGCCGGACCAACCAAGTTGAGGAATGTGGCTTTGGCATCGGCATTGGAGACCACGATATCGGCCTCTATCACGCGCCCGTCAGACAAGCTTGCACCGGTCGCGACCCCGTCGCTCACCATGATCTGTTCGACCGCGACCCCGGTGGTGATCGACACGCCCGCATCGCTTGCCGCATCGCGCAAGTGATCGGCGATCTGGGTGCCGTGGCTGGCTGGCCCCTGCAATTCCTGGAACCGGGCATAGAGGTAATTGAGCGCGGTCGTCGGCGTGCGCGGTCCGACATGATTGCCCAGCACAGCCTGCGCCGCCAAAGCCCCTTTGAGGGCAGGCGAGGCAAATTTTTCGTTGAGGATGTCGTAAACATTCATCCCCCCCACACGTAAGAATTCGCGCATGGCATCGCGGCCAAGGCCAAACCGCAATTGCCAGCCCAGCTTGGCCAGCACGGTGCCATCGGCCAGATCAAAATCCTTCAATCGCGGCGCGGTGTTGAGATAGAGCGCGCCCAGCGCCTTGGCATAGGCGCCAAATTCCTGCTTGAAGGCGATATAGGCGACTTGATCCTCCGCGCTCAAACCGGTGCCCGTGGCGCCGTTTTCGCCCAGATAGAGATGCTGCCCCTCGCGGCTGAGCGCAATGATCGCGGATGCAGGGGCCGGAGCTGGCGCATCGAGCTTGAGCTCCTTAGCGATTTTGGGGTGCAAGGGATGGTGCATCTGCGCCAGCGCAGGCACGCTATACCCCTCACCAAAATGGTGCAAAGCGGCCCCGCCGCCCACCGTGTCGCGCCGTTCCACCAATTGCACTTGGCAACCCGCCTGCGCCAGATAGGTCGCGCAGATCAGGCCATTATGCCCGCCCCCGATGACCAATGCCGTTTTTGCCTTAGTCATCGCCAAAATCCTCCGGCGTGGTGTCCGCGCGTTTCATATCTTTGAGGATTTCGCGCGCCGCATTGGCGCCCGGTGCGCCCATCACCCCGCCGCCGGGATGGTTGGAGGATCCGCACATATACATCCCCTTCACCGGGCCGCGATATTGCGCATAGCCGGGGAAGGGCCGGTTGAAGAGCAATTGGTCAAGCGTGAGTTCGCCCTGGAAAATATTGCCTTCGGTCAGGCCCACTTCGTTTTCGATCTCATTGGGCGTGCGGATTTCGGCATGCAGGATCAGATCGCGGAAATTGGGGCTGTATTCGCAAATCTGATCGATCACGGTTTTGCCAAAGGCCTCGCGCTTGGCATCATCCCATCCGCCTTCGGGCTCGACCGGGCAATATTGCACGAACACCGTCATCATATGTTTGCCCGCGGGCGACATGGTCGGATCAAACTGGGTCGGGATCAATGTGTCGGTGTAAGGATCGGCAGACCAGCGGTCCTCTTTCCAATCGTCATATGCGCGCTCCAGCCGTTCGAGCGTGTCGCTGAAATGCATATGTCCCAAAGTCAGCGGCGAGCCTTGGGGCAGGGCCGGGAATTCGGGCATTGCATCGAGCGCGATATTGAGCTTGCCCGATGATCCGCGGATTTTGAAATTCTCCGCCCGTTTGACCAGATCAGCGGGCAAATCCTTGCGCTCCATGACATTGAGGAAGGTGCGCTTGGCATCGAGGTTGGAGACCACTTTGCGCGCTTTGAGCACATCGCCATTGGTGAGCGTGACGCCTTGTGCCTTGCCGCCTTTGACATCGATCCGGGCGACCTGTGCGCAGGTTTTTATCTCGCCGCCAAACGAGCGAAAGGCGGAGGCAAGCGCGCCTGCAACCGCGCCCATACCGCCGCGCGCAAACCCCCATGAGCCCACATTGCCATCCACATCGCCCATTGCATGGTGCAACAAAACATAGGCGGTGCCGGGCGAATATACGCCAAGGCCGGTGCCGATAATGCTGCCGCCGGAATAATGGGCAAGCACCACATCGCTTTCGAAATATTCTTCCAGATATTCCGCGATCGACATGGTGAAGAACCGAATAAATTCATACAATTGATCTTCGGATAGATCGTAGAATTTCTTCAGCAGAAAGGCGAATTCCATCGCATCGCGCGGCTTGAAAGAGGCCGGATCAGGGGGCGTGCGCAGCAACATTCCGCGGATCAGGCGGCACCATTTCATCAAATCGGCATCGAACCGGATGACCGCATCGGCATCGCGTTTGGAATGGCGCGCAATCTCTCGCCGGCGGACCTGGTGGTGATGGTAATT
>JABSPI010000242.1 GCA_013214365.1 Erythrobacter sp. | reverse complement strand
TTGTGATCGCTGGAAAATCTCTTACGCTTTGACTGGCACACTTTGACCCGGAGGATCGGTGGTTACCAAGGGACCATTACATTGCTGTTCGATCATATTTAGAGCAGCCAAAAGGCTCCGCTGAGGGGTCTTACGGGTTGCCCTTGGCGCCAGCCTGTCGTCTAAGCTTGAGGGCGGACCGCGCCAAGAACGGCGTGATGGCTTTTAGGCATAGCGCCGTTCCGGCGAAGGCCAACAGACTCACCGCCGCGCCCACAAGCATTTTCCTACATGGCCCGCGCCTGCTAGCTTTCCGCCTTGGGGGCTTTTGTGCACCGCAGGGCCCAATACGCCCACCGTAACCACTGCCCCTGCGCAAAGGTCGTGTGTTGATGCTGACCCAAGATGCGGGGGGTGTGGATGTGTTTCATCAACTAAACCCCCAATTCACCCCGCCGCGCATGCGCGCCGCTTACCGGCAAAGAAAAGGGCCGCTGCGAGTGTCCCCGCAGCGGCCCCGTTTCTGTCTTGAGTGGAAGCGCGTTTAGCCGCCAACCGCCGCAGCAACTTCTGCTGCAAAGTCGGCTTCTTCCTTCTCGATGCCTTCGCCCAGCTGGAAGCGAACGTAATCGGTCAGGGTCACCGAGCCGCCATTGTCCTTGCCGAATTTGGCAACCACATCGGCCACGCTGGTTTTGTTGTCCATCACGAACATCTGGCTCAGCAGCGCGTTTTCCTTGGCGAATTTCTTGATCGCGCCTTCGACCATTTTCTCCTGCACGTTTTCAGGCTTGCCGCTTTCGGCGGCCTTTTCCTGAGCAATCGCGCGCTCACGCTCGATCACAGCGGCGTCGAGGCCGTCAGCGTCGAGTGCCTGCGGGAACATCGAGGCGATGTGCATGGCGAGCTGCTTGCCGAACGGCTCGAGCACGTCAGCGGCAATGTCGCTTTCCAGAGCAACCAGAACGCCAATCTTGCCAAGCCCTTCGGCTGCGGCGTTGTGCATGTACGACACAACCGCGCCCGAATTGACCGCAACGGTCTTCATCCGGCGGATCTGCTGGTTCTCGCCGATCGTGGCGATGTTGTCGGTCAGCTTCTCGGCAATGGTGCCGCCATCGGGATAGGCAGCGGCCTTGAGGCCTTCGACATCGTCCGCCGACAAAGTCAGAGCGACCTGCGTGGTGTTGCGCACGAAGTCCTGGAACTGGTCGTTCTTGGCAACGAAGTCGGTTTCCGAGTTGACTTCAACGGCAACGCCCTTGGTCGCTTCGACAGCCACACCGACCAGACCTTCTGCGGCGGTACGGCTCGACTTTTTCTGAGCGGTGGCGAGGCCTTTGGCACGCAGAGCGTCAACCGCAGCTTCGATATCGCCGCCCGCTTCGGTCAGCGCCTTTTTGGCATCCATCATACCTGCGCCGGTTTTCTCGCGCAGGGTCTTCACATCGGCGACGGTGAAATCGGCCATGGGAAATTCCTTTTACATATTGGGGCGCCGGGCCCGTTCAGGTGTGCCCGGCGCGGTAATGGGGGTTTGTGACGCGCACGCGGCGCGCAGATCAAAATCAGGCGTCCGCCGCGGCCTCTGGGGCTTCGGTAACTTCGGGCGCTTCTGCGGGGGGCTCAGCCATCGCACCGACATCGGCGCCGGTGTCGTGCGCTGCACCACCGCGGCCCGCATTGGCGGCATCGCCAATCGCTTGACAATACAGACGCACAGCGCGGCTGGCATCGTCATTGCCGGGGACCGGGAATGCAATCCCGCTGGGGTCGACATTGGTGTCGAGCACACCGATCACCGGAATGCCCAGAACGGCGGCTTCCTTGATCGCCAGATCTTCTTTGTTGGCGTCGATCACGAACATCACGTCAGGAACGCCGCCCATGTCGCGGATACCACCCAGCGAAAGCTCAAGCTTGTCGCGCTCACGCGTGAGTTGCAGAACCTCTTTCTTGGTGAAGCCGCTGGTGTCACCCGAGAGCTGCTCTTCAAGGGTCTTGAGACGCTTGATCGAACCGCTGATGGTTTTCCAATTGGTCAGCATGCCGCCGAGCCAACGGTGATTGACGAAGTGCTGACCGCTGGCACGGGCAGCTTCCGCGATCGGCTCTTGCGCCTGACGCTTGGTGCCGACGAACAGAACCTTGCCGCCTGCGCGCACAGTTTGCTCAACAAAGTCCAGAGCGCGCGCGAACAGCGGCACGGTCTGCGACAGGTCGATGATGTGAACACCGTTGCGGGCGCCGAAGATATACGGCTTCATCCGCGGGTTCCAGCGGTGGGTCTGGTGGCCGAAATGTGCGCCGGCCTCGATCAATTGCTGCATTGTGACGGTAGTGGCCGCCATAGGTATTTCCTTTCCGGTTGTTCCTCTGAAAGGCTTGGAACTGCCATGCGGAGATCCCGCGGGGCCAGCACCGGTATGAAGCGCCTTTCATGTGAATTTCGCGCAGACTTGCCCCGGTGATTCGGGACGACCCTGTGCGAGTGCGAGCGCCATTAGCCGCTCCTTCGCGCAAAATCCAGCGAAATTGGCGGCAATTGCGAAGAAATGTCCAATGTGAACGAAAATAGAACAAATTCATTGACAGGTGGGAACACTTAGGGAACAAGGACGTGGAACAAAGATTGAACACCGCAATTCGCAACGGGAAATCGGTCCCCACGCAAACAGCCAGTTTTAAAATGCTCTGACATGTCCGGCCCGCCCGAAATGTCAGGATCACGATAGAAAGGTTTCCCGCCATGATGCTCGCACTGACACTCACCGCGCTGTTCACGCTTGTGGCGGTTGCGACCGGGTTGAGCCTGCTTGACAGCTGGGTCCGAGGGCGCGGGGCTTATAATGAGGTGCGGCATCAACGCGCATTGCTCGATGCCGGATTTGTGCCGCAAGTCGAGGCGAGCGAAGTCCGCCTGCGTGGTGGAATGCAGGAGGCGGCGTTTTCGCGTGTTCAAAATGCCCGATCAACCGCGCGCCGCTCGGTCGCCGGGGCCACCCGTGGTCGTGAACGCGCAATCCCGCTTCCAGACTGCGCGTAAGCCCACTGCGCATAATCCACTGGGCGCAAGTCTCCAAGACGACAGCTCTTAGATAGCCCGTGGGGCGTGATTATGTCGCCGTCTCGCCCGCTGCTTCGGCTTGTGCACGGCGTTTTTTGATCCCGGCATATTTGACCAAAACATATGGCATCAAGGCGAGGTAGATCGCACTGATCGCGGTGAGCGACCACCACGGCTCCAGAAGTATTGCCGCGAAGGCCAAGGCGAAAAATGCCAGCAATGGCAGGCGCACATCGCGCCGCGGCCGGATCGCTCCCCAGCTGAGCGTAGCGATGTTAGAGATCATCAACACTGCAATCACCGCTAGCCATACAGCCAGAACAACCGGATTACGGAAAATTTCCATACCGGTCTCAAACCACAGATAGCAGGGCGTGAAAGCGAGCCCCGCGCCAACTGGCGCCGGCACACCGGTCAAAAATCCGGCCTGACGGTGGGGCTGATCCTCGATGTCGATCCGCGCATTGAACCGGGCAAGCCGCAAGGCGCAACATATCGCAAAGGCAAGCGCAGCAAACCAACCAAACCGGTCGAGGTCTTGCAGCGACCACATATACAAGATCAGCGCAGGCGCCATTCCGAAAGAGAGCGAATCCGCAAGCGAATCAAGCTCCGCCCCGAAGCGCGATTGCGCATGCAATAACCGCGCAATGCGCCCGTCAATCCCGTCCAGAACCCCCGCCAACACGATCGCAAGAACCGCGTAAACCCACAGCCCTTCAATCGCGAAACGCACGCCGGTCAAGCCGGCACATAAAGCCGCAGCGGTAATCGCGTTGGGCAACATCGCTCTGAGCGTCAGGCGGCTGCCATCGCTGGGCGCTTTGCCATCCTCTTGCTCATCAGCCTTGGGCCCAACCCGCGCCGGCAGAGCACGATCTTTGGCAGAGCGGGTTTCCTTGCTCACCCGAACACCCCCCAGACCCAGACATAGGCCACTATTGCGCCACGCCTTCGAGGAGTGCGCTCGCACCCACTTCGGCCAGGATGGTCTCGCCCGCAACGATGCGTTGGCCCATCAGAACTTTCGACGCCGTTCCGGTCGGGAGATAGACATCGACCCGGCTGCCAAACCGGATCAGCCCAACCCGCTGACCTTTGGCGACCGTGTCACCGGGTTTGACAAAGGGCACAATCCGCCGCGCAACCAATCCCGCAATCTGGGTAAAGCCGATCATCAAGCCATCGGCCCGCTCAACCAGCATGTGCTGGCGTTCATTCTCTTCGCTCGCTTTGTCGAGATCAGCATTCATAAACTTGCCCGGCACATAGACAACGCGCCGCACCGTTCCGGGAATGGGCGAGCGATTGATGTGCACGTCGAACACGCTCATAAAAATCGAAATGCGGGTCACCGGCCCAGAGGCCAGCCCCATGTTGCCAGATCCATCGTCAATTTGCAGCTCGGCCGGAGGTTCGACCGTCTCGATCAAAGTGACCAGCCCGTCCGCGGGCGCAACGATCGCATTATCGTCCTGCGGCACCACACGTTCAGGGTCACGGAAAAACGCGAACACACCGATCGAGAGAAACAGCATCGGCCAACCGATAATTTCCCAATCGAACACGAACGGGATCACGGTGATCAACAAGGCGATTACGCCATATTTGCGACCTTCGGGATGGATGGTGGGCCAGCCCCAACTTGCGTCGCCGCGGCCCCGATTATCGAGAATTTCACCTGCCATGCGGACCATTTAGGGGCGACTAGTCTGTGCCGCAAGCAGACTTAGTACATTCCATGAGCCTAATTGCCATCCACCCTCTGTTTTTGGTGGACAGCCGGCCAAACCTTAGTTGAGATTGCCGTTTTAGTGTCTAGTCTGCGTTAGAGATGAAAAGAGCAGTGGAGCAAAACCCTCAACATGCAAGCGGTGGTCTGCGTCTGTTAACGGCGCCGAACCAAAGATCTCTGTTTCAACGCTGGCTCAGTGAAATACCGATTTTCATGACGAGCCTCGCCCTGTTTTTTTTATGTGTGGGACTATTGAAATCAAAAGGCATCCGCTTGCCGTTCGATACCGTCTCGCACAATGCATCTCTTTTCTTTGCTTTTTTCTTATTCGGCGTCTTAGGAGCCATTCCTTTTCAATTGATACGCCACCGGCCAGAAAGTCCCTTCCAGTATCTCAAAGCTCGGTACTGGAATAAGCAGATAGCGAAGGCCTTCGCCGGGGGACTCCCACTCTTGCTAATTGCGATTGCTATCATTCCCTTTTTTTCAGAAATGAAAGCCGCCATACCTTTGTTTACAACATACAGCTGGGACAGCACTTTCATAAAATGGGACCAAACGCTCTTTTTTGGTTACGATCCTTGGACTGTACTGCAGCCAGCTCTGGGATTTCCAATTATAACAGCCTTTCTAGCGTTGCTTTATCATTTGTGGCTCTTGCTCTTATATCCAGGCGTTCTGGTCTTCGCTTTCGCAAATGTAGACAATAATTTAAGGAACCAATTCTTTCTCAGCTATGTCTTAAGCTGGTCGTTGATAGGCGGATTGATGGCTACACTGCTCGCGTCTGTTGGCCCCTGTTTTGTGGGCCCACTTCTGGATAATCCACATTTCGACGCACAGATCGCTTATCTGGAAATAGCTAACGACGAAATTCCGGTAATGACATTACGTGTTCAAGAAATGTTGCTTGAACGCTTTACTTCAAATGAAGCCGGACTTGGTAGCGGGATTACCGCTATGCCGAGTATGCACTGCGCAATCGCTTTTCTATATTGGATAGCTGTGCGCAAAGTTTCTTCTAGGTTAGGATGTTTTTTCGGTGTGTTCTCCATTGTCATATGGATCTCGAGCGTCCACCTTGCATACCACTATGCTATAGACGGCTTGGTGTCGTTATTTGCCGTAGCGGTTATTTGGAAGCTTTCTGGATCAATGCTGTTGATATGGAACCGATGGACTAAAGCGCGTTACTCAACTTTCCGAGCAAACACGACGCCAGCTGAATAACCAGCCCCAAAGCTACAAATTAGCCCCGTATCCCCGCCGATCAAATCATCATTATGAAGATGAAAGGCGATGATCGAGCCCGCGCTTGATGTGTTGCCATAAGTGTCGAGCACTGTTGGACTTTCATCGGCATTGGCCTCGTGGCCGAGCACGCGCTGCGAAATCAGGCGGTTCATCCCGGCATTGGCCTGGTGCAACCACAAACGGCGCAAGGTCGCAGGATCGATTTCGAGTTTTTGCGCCTCGTCGATGATCATTTGCGCGACCATCGGGACGACTTCCTTGAACACTTTGCGGCCCTCTTGCACGAACAGCTTGTCAGGTGTGCCAATGCTGTCGGGATCGGCGCGATTGAGGAAACCGAAATTGTTGCGGATATTGTTTGAAAATACCGTCTTGAGCTTGGTGCTGAGGATTTCCCAATGGCTCTTGGGAGCAATCGCTGCGTCTTCGACCAGCACCGCGGTGGCGACATCGCCAAAGATGAAATGACTATCCCGGTCGCGCCAATTGAGGTGGCCGGAAGTGATTTCGGGGCTGACCACGAGAACGCTCTTGGCGTTGCCTGCGCGGACATAATCGGCGGCGGTTTGGATCCCGAAAGTGGCCGAGGAGCAGGCGACATTCATGTCAAAGCCAAAGCCTTCAATCCCCAAAGCCTGCTGGATCTCGATTGCCATGGCCGGATAAGGGCGTTCCATATTTGAGGCCGCGCACAACACCGCGTCCACATCCTTGGCATCGCGCCCTGCCTTTGCGAGCGCCTGTTTCGCCGCGGTGACACCGATTTCAGCCATCATCGACCATTCATCATTGCCCCGCGCACCCCAGCGCGGCGTCATGATGTCAGGATCAAGAATCGGCGCCTTGCTCATCACATGGCGCGCTTTGATCCCGCTGGCCTTTTCGATGAACTCTACCGAGGAATGGTGCAGCGCCTCAACCTCGCCCGCTTCGATCGCGGCGGCATTGGCCGCATTGTGGCGGTCGACATAGGTGTTGAAGCTTTCAACGAGTTCGGCGTTGGTGATCGATTCTGCAGGCGTAAAGAGCCCGGTGGCGGAGATGACCGGCCGCCCCGTCAGGGTCGCATTGCTGGCATCTGTCAGTGTCGCTGTGTTTTGCATGGCGGGGGGCATTAATTCCCCTAACCGCGCGCTGCAAGCCTTAGACCGGC
>JABSPI010000025.1 GCA_013214365.1 Erythrobacter sp. | reverse complement strand
GAATTTATTTGCCAATGAGCTTAAAGAGCAATCCATAGCTCGTTGGAATAAAGATAAAAACAGGGTTGAGGTGCGCTGTGAAAAACGGCTTGGGGCAATCCTTCTTCAAAGCGCCCCTGATCCGCATCCCGATCCCGCCATCTATGTGGATATCCTTGTGGAAAAGGTGCTGGATAATCTGGGGGAATATTTGCCGCCCGGCTTTCTTGAGCGCGCACAATATGCCGGTGTCGCTGAACTCGATCAGGCGAATTTGCAAAGCAATGCGCAGGTGTGGCTTGCCCCGCTGCTTGATGGGAGGCGCGATCTCAACCTATCGCCTGCACGCTTTGCTGATGCTGCACTTGGCGCGCTGGATTGGGATGTGCGTCAGCGGTTTGAGCGCGCTGCGCCAACCCATTTCACCTCGCCTGCCGGCACAAAACATGGTGTGGATTACACCGGCGATGACGCCCCCAGTGTCGAGGTGCGGGTGCAGGCTTTGTTCGGGCTTGACCAACACCCCATGGTCGGGCGAACGCCGCTCTTGCTCAAACTGACCAGCCCGGCGGGGCGGCCGATCCAATCGACCCGTGACCTGCCCGGCTTCTGGCGCGGTTCGTGGGCCGATGTGGCCAAGGATATGAAGGGGCGTTACCCCAAACATCGCTGGCCTGATCAACCGTGGACACAAAAGCCGAGTTTAAAGACCAAAAACGCCTTCAATCGCGGCTAAGTTACGCCTATTAGGGGGCGATAAAGGGATACAGACATGTCAGCCATCATCTACCAAACCCCGAAAAGCGCGATGCAATCGGGCAAAGCCAAAACCGATCTTTGGGTGCTCGAATTTGAACAGAGCGAGGCGCGCAAGCCCGATCCCCTCATGGGTTGGACCGGCAGCGGCGACACGCAAGCGCAGGTTAAGCTGACGTTCCCGACCAAAGATGCGGCCAAAGCCTATGCCGAGAAATACGGCATCGCAGCGCGTGTGCATGCAAGTCCGACCAAGTCGCTCAAGCTACAAAGTTACGCTGATAATTTTCGGTGATTGATTTTTCCCGGCGGCCTCGCCATATGGCGCGTCGGGAGTCGGGTGGACGTTTGCGTTCGCTCACCGGGTCAGGACCGGAAGGTAGCAGCCCAGGTGGATTGCGGCGGGTCGCTCGGCTCCTTTTTACGCTATCGGTGCAGCATTGTCTCGGCATAGCGGCGTTTTCCCCAAAACCTGTCCCATGATCGCCATGACAAATGGCGCGCAAGCGCCTAGCTTGCCCATGTGACCGATTCCGATCCAGACCAGCCAGAATCGCAAGATGACGAGGCCCCGAGCGCTGCTGAGCTAGAAGCGGCAGGACAAAATTCCATGTTTGGCGGCGATGATATGGGCGGCAATATGGCCAGCGCACCTGTCGCTGCGCCATCCTCTGAGAACACCTCATCCGAACATTTAGCGTCCGAAACGCCCGTTTCGCCGCCCCCACAAGGGGACACAAACGCACCAGAGGGGGACACAGACCAGCCCTACAGGGTGCTGGCGCGCAAATATCGGCCCCAAACATTTTCCGAATTGATCGGTCAGGAACCGATGGTCCGCACGCTCGCCAATGCGATTGAGCGTGATCGTTTGGCCCATGCATTTTTGATGACCGGTGTGCGCGGGGTGGGCAAGACATCGACCGCGCGGCTGATCGCCAAGGCGCTCAATTGTATCGGTCCGGACGGCAATGGCGGTGCCACGATCGATCCATGCGGGGTGTGCGAACATTGCCAGGCGATCGCCGAGGGCCGCCATATCGATGTGATCGAAATGGACGCCGCCTCTCACACCGGCGTCGACGATGTGCGCGAGATCATCGAGCAGGTGCGCTATGCTGCGGTCTCGGCGCGCTACAAAATCTATATCATTGACGAAGTGCACATGTTGTCGCGCAACGCCTTCAATGCGCTGCTCAAAACGCTGGAAGAGCCGCCCGCGCACGTCAAATTCCTGTTCGCTACGACCGAGGTCGACAAACTGCCTGTGACGGTCTTGAGCCGCACGCAGCGTTTCGATCTGCGGCGCATTCCGGCTTCATTGCTGGCGCAGCATTTTGCCAAGGTCTGCGATCTTGAAGGGGTTGAGGCCGAGGAGGAGGCGCTGGCGATTGTCGCGGCGGCGGCTGAGGGGTCGGTGCGCGACGGGCTGTCGATCCTGGATCAGGCGATCGCCCATGCGGATATGGATGCCGGATCGGATGCGGGCGATGAGGGGGAGAGCGAGCGGGCCAAGGTGACCGCCGCGCGGGTGCGCGACATGCTCGGCCTTGCCGATAAAGGCGCGCAGCGCCGCGTGCTCGCTGATCTGCTTAAAGGCGATGCGCAAAGCCTGCTTGCCGGGGTGGATGAACAATATGCGCTGGGGGTGGAGCCGCTGGCGCTGATGCGCGCTTTGATGGATTTGGTCCACCGGATCACTTTGGCGCAGGTGTCGGGCGGCGATCCCGATGCGCCAAGCGAGGAAGAGCGCAGCGCTTTGGCCGAATTTGCCCAGCAATTGGGCGCGCCCGAACTCCACCGGCTGTGGCAATTGATGCTCAAGGGCCATGACGAGGTGCGCACTGCGCCCGATCCGCTGGTGGCGCTGCAAATGGCGCTGTTGCGGGTGCTGCATGCCGCGCAAATGCCCGATCCGGGCAAGCTGGCAAAACGAATTGAGCAATTGGCGCAAACCGGCGCGCCTGTTGGAAGTGCAACAGCAGCAGCAACCGCAGGGGCAGCAAGTGGAGGGGCACCTGCCGCATCTGTAACAGCGGCCCCTGCCGCTGGTGCGCCACTTAACGGGCCAGCCCACAGCGCGGCGAATGATGCATCGCACGGTGCAGATCAGGCCAACCCGCCCGCTGCTCCGCACGCGCCTGCTCTGCCTGATGGGGGGAGCGCTGGCCCGGCAGTGCCGTCTGCCATTCAGCTTGAATGGGGCGCTCTGGTCGATCAGGTGCACGGCACCGGCCAATTGCGCGTGGCCCAGATTATGCGCGACCGGGTGCGGGTTATTGAATTGGCGAGCGAAAGGCTCATCTTTGAACAAGCGGATGATTTTCCCGATGACCCCGCGCCCGACATTCGCGATGCTTTGCTCAAATTAACCGGCAAACGCTGGCAGATTGAAAGGCGCGGCGGCCCATCAAAGGACGGCACCCCAACCGGCGCCCAACCCAGCCTGCGCGAAATCGCCGCAGCGCAGGCAAAGGCCGAGGATGAACGCATCCGCGCCCATCCCATGGTCAAAGCGGCCTTGGCGGCATTCCCCGAGGCCGAATTGATCGACCCCAATGACAAAGTCGCCCGCGCTTCAGCCGCGGGGGGCAAATGGAAATAATTGAAAGGACCCCGACCCCATGAAAAGCATGGAAGAAATGATGCAGGCCGCCCAACAAGCGGCTGAGACGATCCAGAAACAAATGGGCGATATGCAAGTCAAGCTCGACGCGATCGAGGTTGAGGGGCAGGCCGGTGGCGGTCTGGTCAAAGTGCGCGCCTCGGCCAAAGGGCGGATTTTGGGCGTGAGCATCGATGACAGCCTGATGAAGGTCGAAGAGAAGAATATCGTCGAAGACCTTGTCACCGCTGCATTCAATGATGCGCGCGACAAGGCCGATCGGGTGTCCGAAGAACAGATGAAAGAGATGCAAGGCTCGATGGGGCTGCCCCCGGGTTTCAACCTGCCCGGCATGGGGTGATGCGCGGCGTGCGCGCCGCCGTGTAGGCGCGCAGCGTTCCAGATGTGTCACGGGCGCCATTGCGCCCGTGACCGATTGCTCTGGCCGGCGCAATTGCGCCTTGGTTCGGCATCGCACGGCAATGGCGCGCGCCCAATATATGCGGCGTTTGCGGGCCTATCGCGCCGCACAATTCGCCCTTGGGTCGCAACACCTGCCGATCCGCATCCACAGCTTCGTGAAATCCACCATTGCGAGAGCGGCTGGCGCTACCCATATTCATCATGCACGCAGCGGCCCACCTCTTCCCTTTCCTGTGGTCGCCCGGGACTGATTTTTTATGACACAACATTTCCCCCTTTTGCCCCTTCGCGACATTGTCGTTTTCCCCGGCATGGTTGTCCCCCTGTTTGTGGGGCGCGACAAATCGGTCGCCGCGCTTGAGGCGGCGATGGAGGCATCGAAGGATATCTTCCTCCTCGCTCAGCTTAATCCGGGCACGGATGATCCTGAGGGGGATGACCTGTATGATGTCGGCGTGGTCGCGCAGGTGCTGCAATTGCTCAAATTGCCCGATGGCACTGTGCGCGTCTTGGTCGAAGGGACGCACCGCGCCGCGCTCACTAGCCTGCGCGAAGAAGGCGATTACATCCTTGCCGAGGTGGACATCGCCGAGGAAGAAACCGTCGCAGGCAGCGAAGTCACCGCCTTGATGCGGCAAGTGGTCGAGCAATTTGGCGAATATGCCAAGCTCAACAAGAAGATGGGTGAGGAGACCAATGTCGAGCTCACCGATGTCGATGATGCCGGCGAATTGGCCGATACAATCGCCGCCGCGCTGAGCGCCAAAGTGTCCGACAAACAATCGATCCTGACCGAGGCCAGCCCGCTCAAACGGTTGGAATTGGTGATGGCGTTTATGGAAGGCGAGCTGTCTGTATTGCAGGTGGAACGCAAGATCCGCGGCCGGGTCAAACGCCAGATGGAAAAGACCCAGCGCGAATATTACCTCAACGAACAATTGAAGGCGATCCAAAGCGAGCTGGGCGGATCGGATGATGGCGATGGCGACGAGATCGCCGAGCTGACCGAGAAGATCGAGAAAACCAAGCTTTCCAAAGAGGCCAAGACCAAGGCCCGCGCCGAATTGAAGAAATTGCGCGGCATGCAGCCGATGAGCGCCGAGGCGACCGTTGTGCGCAATTATCTCGACGTGTTGTTGGGCTTGCCATGGGGCAAGAAGAGCCGGGTTAAAAAAGACATCGCCAAAGCGCAGGAAATTCTCGATGCCGACCATTACGGTCTGGAAAAGGTCAAGGACCGGATCATCGAATATCTCGCAGTGCAGGCGCGCACCAACAAGCTTAAGGGTCCGATTTTGTGCCTGGTTGGCCCGCCGGGCGTGGGCAAAACCTCGCTGGGCAAATCGATTGCCCGGGCAACGGGGCGTGAATTTGTGCGCCAATCCCTGGGCGGGGTGCGCGATGAGGCCGAAATCCGCGGCCATCGCCGGACCTATATCGGATCCATGCCGGGCAAGATTGTCGCCAATCTCAAAAAGGCCGGGACCAGCAATCCGCTGTTCCTGCTCGACGAGATCGACAAGCTGGGTCAGGATTTCCGCGGCGATCCCGCCTCGGCGCTGCTCGAAGTGCTCGATCCTGAACAAAACAACAAGTTTCAAGATCACTATCTCGAGCTTGATCTGGACCTGTCGAACATCATGTTCGTCACCACCGCCAACAGCCTCGATCTGCCGCAACCGCTGCTCGACCGGATGGAGATCATCCGCCTCGAAGGCTATACCGAGGATGAAAAGGTCGAGATCGCCCAGCGCCATTTGCTGCGCAAGCAGGTGGAAGCGCACGGGCTCAAAGACGGCGAGTTTGAGCTGACCGAAGACGGTTTGCGCGATTTGATCCGCTATTACACCCGCGAGGCCGGCGTGCGCACTCTGGAGCGTGAAATTGCCCGGCTGGCGCGCAAGACCTTGCGCAAAATCCTCGAGAAAGAAGCCAGCTCGGTCACCATCACGCCCGATAATCTGGGCGAATTTGCCGGGGTGCGTAAATTCAAGCACGGCATGAGCGAAGACGAAGCGCAAGTGGGCGCGGTGACCGGTCTTGCCTGGACCAGCGTGGGGGGCGAATTGCTCACCATTGAAAGCGTGACGACGCCGGGCAAGGGCGAGATCAAGACCACCGGCAAGCTCGGCGATGTGATGCGCGAAAGCGTCGCGGCGGCGTTCTCCTTCGTGAAGGCGCGCGCGCCCAGCTATGGCATCAAGCCCTCGCTGTTCCAGCGCAAGAATGTCCACATCCACCTGCCCGAAGGTGCGGTGCCCAAAGATGGGCCAAGCGCCGGGATCGGCATGGTCACCTCGATTGTATCAACCCTGACCGGTGCCGCGGTGCGGCCCGATATCGCGATGACCGGCGAGGTCACTTTGCGCGGGCGGGTTTTGGCGATTGGCGGGCTGAAGGAAAAGCTGCTGGCCGCGCTCAGAGGCGGGATCACCACGGTCCTGATCCCGGAAGAGAATGTGAAAGATCTGGCTGAGATACCTGACAATGTGAAAGAAGGGTTGGAGATCATCCCGGTGTCGCATGTTGATCAGGTGCTCGAACATGCGATCATCGATCTGCCGGCGCCGATTGAATGGACGGAAGCCGATGATCTGGCCTCGCAGCCGGGCATGAACCCGCACTCATCACCGGACGCGCCAACCGCGCATTGATCATGGGCGGCGCGCCCGCGCCGCTGCGATTCGTGCCATTGGAGCGGCTCACACCCGCGTTTCCGGGGGCTTTGCATCATTTGCGCGGTGCCCCGCGCCCCAATTGTCCGCGCGCAGTGCAAATTCGCCATTATCAAACCGCAAAGCGTCCGGTTGAGGGCGAAATGCCTTTGACACAGGTTTGAAAAAGGTCTGAAGGTATGCGCTTGCGCGGGGGCGATTCATCCCCGTTTGAGAAGAAGGTGAACGAGGGGACACACAGAATGAATAAAAATGATCTGATCAGCGCAGTTGCCGATAATAGCGGGCTTTCAAAAAGCGACGCCGCCAACGCTGTTGAGAGCGTTTTCGATGCGATCCAGAAAGCGCTTTCGGGCGGTGACGAAGTGCGACTGGTCGGGTTTGGCACTTTTGCGGTCGCCAAGCGCAAGGCATCGATGGGGCGCAATCCGCGCACCGGTGAACCGATGCCGATTCCTGCGTCAAACCAACCCAAATTCAAAGCGGGCAAGGGCCTTAAAGACGCGGTCAATTGATCGCCGTCCAGGCTGTCTGAGCCTGACCTTGTCCAACACGTCCGCCACGTAAAAGCGCGGCGTTATCACAAACAAACACCCTGCCAGCATGCATCGCTTGGCGGGGTGTTTGTTTCTAATTCCCTCTATCTGTCACACAATCGGGTGTGGGCCGCGCCTTTGCTCGGGGCGTTACCTGATCGGGGCGATGGTTTTGCCCTCGGCCCGCTTTTGGTTGCGGCCCGGCGCGATCAATCCTGTGTGCGCGTGGCCGCTGCGTAAAGGGCAATGGCGGCCGCGTTGGACACATTCAGGCTTTCGATCGCAGACGATATCGGCAACCGCGCGAGCGTGTCGCAATGGCCCGCAATATTGTGCCGCATCCCTTCGCCTTCCGCGCCCAGAACGATCGCCAATGGCCCGGTAGACATGCTGTCCGCCAGCGTCGCCTCCGCTTCGCCGGCCATGCCGATGCGCCAATATCCCGCCTCGGCCAGCTCATCGAGCGCGCGCGCCAGATTGACCACCCGCACCCATGGGACCGTCTCCAAAGCGCCCGAAGCGGATTTGGCCAACACGCCGCCTTCGGGCGGGGCGTGGCGGTCCTGGGTGACGATACAGGCCGCGCCAAATGCCGCAGCAGATCGCAGAATCGCGCCCACATTGTGTGGATCGGTCACCTGATCGAGCACCACGACCGGATGCGCCGGATCGCCCAGCGCGACCGAATCGAGAAACACATCGTCGAGCGCCTCGCATTCGAGCACGAGGCCTTGATGCGGGGCGTCTTTCGCAACCAGCCGGCCCAAATCGGCGACTTCGGCATATTCGATCGGAAAATCGGCCGGCAATTCGCCATCAAGACTGTCGATCCCTTCGCGAGTCGCCCACAATTTGCGGTGCTTACGCTCGGGGTTTTTGAGCGCCGCTTCCACCGGGTGCCGCCCCCATAGGCGCACATGGCCCGCGGTTGCCCGGCCAGAGCCGCGTCCCCCCTTCATCCGGCCAGCGCGCCCTCTTAGCGCGCGTTTGCGCTCACCTTTTGCCATTTCAAATCCTGTTTTTTGCGTTTGTGGCCGCTCCCTGCCAGTCCCCCCATTGACAGGCAAGGCTCGCTTCGCCAAAGAGCCGCCTCTCGGCAGTGAAGCCTTCACGGCTTTGCCTTTTGTTTTGGGGCCACCAATGGTCCGTTTGACAAGCCCATGTGTGGACAGGTGGCCGAGTGGTTAAAGGCAGCAGACTGTAAATCTGCCCGCGCAAGCGTACGCTGGTTCGAATCCAGCCCTGTCCACCACCCCCTCAATGTGTTGCGGCTGGTTTTCTCGGCGATGGTTCACCCCGCCGGTCCACGCGCGCCTGACGTCTTTCGTGGAGCGAAGCGGGGAGGGGCACCGATTGGCCGCTGTCTCAGCCCACGATCACCTGTTGCATGCCGAGCTTTTCCTGCTCCAATTCCTGCAATCGGTGTTTGACCACATCGCCGATCGTGATGATCCCGGCCAAACGGTCATGTTCGATCACCGGCATATGGCGAAAGCGATTTTGCGTCATGGCCTGCAACACGCCGGCGAGCGGGGCATCGGGGGCGCAGGCTTTGACTTGCCGCGTCATCACATCGCCAACGGTAAGTGTGGCCAGATCACTCTCAAGCCCGGCAAGGATGCGGATGACGTCGCGTTCGGACAAAATGCCGCAGACATTGCTGCCTTCATCCATCACCACAACCGCGCCAATCCGCGCCTCGCGCAGCAGCGTGACCGCCGGTAGCAGGCTTTCCGAGGGGGCGACCGTGATGACATCCGTGCCTTTTTGAGCCAGCAGATCGCGGACCGTGCTGGTCTGGCTCGAAAGCTTGCTCTCTACCGATTGGCTCACCTGCTTGGGCTTGGGCTGCTGGCGCCGGGGCCCT
>JABSPI010000241.1 GCA_013214365.1 Erythrobacter sp. | reverse complement strand
ATCTGCAGATCCGGCAATACCAACCACGCCAAAATACATAATTGCAGCAGCGGCAAACGGGCGTGCGGGCGCCAGCAATAGCGGCACTACATTTGCCTTCTCATCCACTGCAAGGATCACGATCGCGCAGACAAGGATCGATGCGTTTGTGATGAGGATCGCCCGCGCAATATCGAGCGCCTGCCCGCCATTCGCCATCACGACCGTGACCGTGCATATGGCGGCGGCGGCGGCGGCGATGGCAAGCATGGCGGCCAGTTTGGCCTTGCCGCTCGCCTGCAGGCTCGACGTGATCAATTTGAAAACGGCAAACAAAGCCGCAGCCGGCGCGATGAGAGCAAGATAGGGCGCAGCCGAGGCCCATTGATCACCCAAGAGCACGTGCACAGAATTCGCCGATGTCGCCGCAAGCCCAAGCCCAAGCGGGGCCGCGATCATGGCATAGGCGCCAAGCAATGATTGCATCCGCACCGGTTCGGCTCCCAGATTGCTTTGCGTGCGTGCGGTGGTGACAAATGTGACCCGGTTGAGCGCAGTTGCCACTTCTTCTGTGAAGATCGAGGCAAGTCCCTTGGACACCGAATAAGAGCCGACAAGATCAAGATTTGCGATCCTGCCGACCACAATCCGCTCCAACTCAGAGCTCACCGCATAAGCGGCCGAGGCAAGGAACATCCAGACCGACACGCGCAGCATTTCTGCGCGCCGTGCAAGCGATAGGCGCGGGCGGAACGGATGAACGATGTAAGAAGCGATGCAATGGATCACGCCTTGCGACACACCGCCAATCACCAATGCCCAATAATTCTGCAACACAATCGCGGCACCCACCGTCACCACAAATGTGCTCAACCGCACGGCCAATCGAAAGCGCAGATCCCGGCCAAATTCGAGGTTTCGTTCAAAATCAATGATGCCAATATTGGCCAGGCCGAAAAACACAAACCGCGTCGCCAACGCGGCCAGCACCCATGACAAAGCCGGCTCTTCATAAATCCACGCGACGACCGGGCCCAATGCCGCCGCCACAATTGCCAAAAAGATCAATACCAAAAGCTGGATCGTCCAGACCGTGTTGTAATAGCTCTCGTCGGGATCTTTGACCCTCAGCAAAGCCTGGCGCAGGCCCAAAGCTGAAAACACATCCACAATCGCCAGCGTTGCCAATGCCAGAGCGACAATCCCAAAATCAGCCGGGGTCAGCGTGCGCGCGAGCACAAATACCGAGACCAGACCAATAAGGCGCATCGACCACGCAATGACGACGGCAATCGCACCGCTGCGATAAACCTGCTGCGCTGAGACGCCTTTTGAGGGGGCGGGTGGAGCTGTCATGAGCGTAACGGGTAATCTGAAGATGCAAACAAGTGGTAAGGATAACGCGCTGTTAGGAAAGAACAGCTAAATCCTGTCTATGGTAAAACACGCCCTTTGGATTTTCTTTGGTGGTCTCGTGGTCTACTCCGCGTTGCTGATCGGGGTGGAAGCCGGCACATCGCAAGAATATGTGCGGCACTATTTTAGCGACATAGATGGCGGGCGTCCGTTCTTTGCCATCAACACAACACTTAGCATGATGTTGTTGGCAAGCGGGGCCGTATTGATGATATTTGCAGCCTTCGCCCAGCCAGCCTCCACACCGCGCAGAGCCAGCCTGTTGCTGTTCACTCAGGCCGGCATGTTGGGATTTCTTGCATTTGATGATCGGTTCCAATTGCACGAGGCATTGGCGTATCGCCTCAATTTGGGTGATCATTTCATCATGGCGATTTGGGCTCTGATAGAGTTGATATTCATTCTGGTTTTTGCGCGCCGGAATTTCGTCCCGATAAGCAGCTTTGTGTTTGTTGTGATTGGCGCGGTGTTCTTTGTGATCATGATGATTTTCGATGCAGTTTTGCCGCATGATATGTTTTTGCGGCTCTCTGTCGAAGATCTTGCAAAAAGCTGGGCGGCGGCGTGTTTCTTTGCCGCCTCATGGTGCCTTGCCCGATATCATATCGGCTTGGACCGCGATGCAAGCACACTTGCTGACTGGATCGACTTTAGAGGGGGTGTGACCGGTGCTATCCAACACTTGAGGCGACCCGCAAATGTAGGCCGTGATATCTGATGGCGGACCGCTACCAGATATTTCGCGAATTGGATCATGCGACACATGATGCTGGCTTGGCGCTTAGCCGAGGGCGACAACCATGGATGTTTGACCGTGCGGCATGGTTTGAACTGGCCGCTAAGCACACGCTTGAGGGTAAGCCCCTGATCATCAAGGGCGAGGCTGGTGATGACAAATGCTGGCTGTTCCTCAATCAGAACGGTCACTGCGCACACGCATTGAGCAATTGGTATTGCCTGCGATATGGCGTTGTGAGCGAGGGCGAAAATCCGCCCCTTGATCAATTGGTGCGGGGTTTGCGCAAGGCGGGCGTAAGTCATTTGCGCATCGATCCCACCGCGAGGGAGGAGCAATTCATTGCGCAATTGCATCGTCGTGGCTGGCTCACTCGGCTGGAGCAAATCGATGTATCATGGCGTGCAAAGACTGCTGGGATGAGCTTCGATGAATATTGGGCGGCGCGACCTTCGCGTTTGCGCAATACGATCAAACGCAAAGACAAAAAGGTCGCTCTCGACTGTCACATCTACAAACATTTCGATGCTGGCTTGTGGGCGCAAGTCTACGACGTTTTCGAAAACAGCTGGAAACCGGCCGACGGTATTCCCGACCTCACTTTTGATCTGTTCCGCCAAGAAGCAGAGGCGGGCACTTTGCGCGTTGGTTTGGCGATGCATGATGGTCGACCGGTCGCAGCCCAGCTTTGGACCATTGAACATGGCACCGCGATCATTCACCTTTTGTCCTACCGGGAGGACGCCAAAAGTCTAAGCGCCGGTTCGATATTAAGCCGCGAAATGTTTCGTCATGCGCTCGATCAGGAGCATGTCGCCATGATCGATTTCGGGATTGGCGACCACGGCTACAAACGCGACTGGATGGATCATTGCGTGCCACTCTATTCCTTGACCGCATATCACGCATTCAGTGCGGCGGGCATTGCCGGTATTGTGGGCATGGTGGGACGAAAAATTGGCAATGTCGTCCAAAATGCCTTCCCAGATGCCTCCAGAACCAATCGCTGACCCTCAGGCTATGACCGGAACTTCAGATTTAGATGAAGTGCGCGCATCACTTGATGGGGACAAATCGTCCAATTCTGCTGCGCCGGACAAGGCTTTGGTCATTGCAGATGATATTGGGGTATTTCTTTCTGTTGCCCGTTCGCTCGGCAGGGCCGGGATCGAGGTTGATGTTGCGACCTGCGCAGAGGACTATCCCGGCCTTGCATCGCGATTTGTCACGCAGGTTCACTGTCTGCCTCCTTACCTTACAATGCCTCAAGCTTGGGTTGAGGCGGTCGAGCGCTTGATCAAGACCGGCGGCTATCAGCTGGTCTATCCTTGCAGCGACAGCGGTCTTGGCATGCTCAATGCGGTCGGAGCTAGGGTCGATCCTGCTCAACGATTGGTCCCCAATTCCGCTGCATTTTGCGCTTTCACTGACAAGGCGCAAACCCGCCAATTGGCCGGCACGGCCGGGGTGCCGACTGCGCCGGGCAGGGCGCTTTGCGCGGGGCCAGAAGCACTCGATCTTGTGGCACAAGACCCCCTGCCTTTGGTGGTTAAACCAAGCAGCCCTTATCAATTTGGCAGCGAGGAGAGCAAAGGCAAAGCAAGGATCGTCAGGAGCAAAACTGATCTAGCCAGGGCAATGACGGATTTCCAAGGTCGCCAGATTGTGGTGGAGCAGATGTTCGATGGCGATGGGGTGGGGGTCAGCGTCCTCGCTAAGGCCGGCGTTATCAAGGCGGTTTGGCAGCACAGGCGCAATGCATGCGTTGATGAAACCGGGCGAAGCTCAAAACGGACGGGCGAGGCGGTTGACAAAAGCTTGTTGGACGATGTGACAAAACTGGTTGAAGCAAGCGATCTAACCGGTGTTGCCATGTTCGAATTCATCCAGAATCCCGCCACACAAAAACACATCTTGTTGGAGGTTAATCCGCGCTATTGGGGGTCGCTGGCGCTAGCCCTTGCTGCAGGTGCTGATTTCCCTTTTTGGCATTGGCAAATGATGGTCGACCACGATGATGATCAGGTGCAAGATGCGGGTGGGTCTGCGGTGAAATCGGCATCTAATCCGCTTGTTACCAAGGCCAATTTGGATGCCGAATTCGACCGCCTCTCGGACCAAATGCAGCGCGGAGATAGCGTTGCCGGTATCGCCTGGCAGGTGTTTGGCGTGATGCGTGCGGCATGGCTGAACCCGGAACAGTTTGATGGCTGGGCGAAGGATGATCCGGCGCCGCATTGGCGTGAGGTGCGTGAGATTTTCGCACGCTTAGGCACCGCGGTGTATAGGCGCCTGCGTCCCGGCTGAACCTGTCCCCATTGCGGGGGACGCGCAAAGGCCTATGATGAGGGCAAGAGGTTTTTGGGGAGATCGGCACAATGGAAATGGTAAGCGAAACGGCGCAATTCGACAGCCCCATGCCCCATTCCAAATATGCGCCCGTCTACCCCATGCTCGACCAGTTCGAGCTGTGGAATCCGCTGCGCTATACTTCGGGGCAGCCATGGAATTTCTTTCACCAAATGCGCGAACAGGCGCCGGTTATGTGGCAAAGCGTGGGCAAGAAACATGCCGGGTTTTGGTCACTGTCCTCTTATGAAGATATTCAGGCCGCCGAGCTTCAGCCTGAGATATTCTCCTCACAAGCCGGCGCAATCAATCTGGTCGTGGGGCCGCGCAAGGAATGGAAACATGTGCGCCTGACCGAAGCGGCGCTCAATTCGCTGATCAATCTCGACAAACCCTTTCATATGAAAGTGCGGCTGCAGCAGAAGGAGTTTTTCAAACCCTCCTTCGTTGCAGAACTGGGCGAGAAGGTGGCGGTGAAGGTCGATCAATTGCTCGACGATCTTGAGCGGCGGGGGCCGGTGGTCGATTTCGTCAAACACTTCACTGAGAAATTGCCGGTTTTCACGCTGTGCGAGATGCTTGGCGTGGATGAGGCGGACCGCCCCCGGATCATCGAATGGATGCATTATTTGGAACGCGCGCAATTGTTCACCGTTGCGCCCTGGCGCTCGCTATTGAGCGAGCCGAGCTTTCCGTTCAAATTCAAACCCAAAGTCAGCGAGATGTTCGAATATGGCGAGGCCATGTTCACTGACCGGCGCGCCAATCCGCGCGGTGATCTGTTGTCCGCGATCGCCAATTCGCAACTCGACGGGGAGCCTTTTCCGCTCAAATTCTGGGACGGGTCATGGTTGCTGATCATCTTTGCCGGCAATGACACAACCCGCAATTCCTTGTCGGGAACAATGCGGCTTTTGACCCAGTTTCCCGATCAGAAACAGGCGGTGCTCGACAATCCGGACCTGCTTACCGATATGCTGCAAGAGGCGCTGCGTTTGACATCGCCGGTCATCCATATGCGGCGCACCGCAACACAAGATACCCACATACGCGACCAAAAAATTGCCGCAGGCGAGAAGGTCGTATTCTGGTATGGTGCGGGCAACCGCGACCCCTCAGTGTTTCCGGACCCTGATCGGATGGATCTCACCCGCGACAATGTGGCGCGCCATTTGGCCTTTGGTTATGGCCCGCACAATTGCTTGGGCAATCGGGTTGCGCTGATGCAGATGCGGATCGCTTATTCCAAAATATTGGAACGGTTCCCCAATATTGAATGGACCGGCAAGCAAACGATTGCACCCAACAGTTTTGTCCATGCTGTTTCCAGCTTGACAGTCAACCTTTACGGCAAGCGCTAGCATACATGCCCAGCTGCATCGGTGTGGAGGGTCAATTGGTGTGCGCAGTCAATTGATACGGCTTGTCCAGCTCATAGGCTTTTTGCACCTTTGCCGGTGAAAGCACTTCGGCTGCTGGTCCTGTATCAAACACTTGGCCGTCTTTGAGCAAAACAACCTGATCTGCGTGTTGATGGACCAAATGCAGGTCATGCAATACGGCCACAACACCCCAACCATCCCGCGCAAGCCGTGCCAGCAATTCCAGCAGAGCAATCTGATGCCTTAAATCAAGCGCTGCTGTGGGCTCATCAAGCAATAGCCAGCGCGGCCCTGCGCCCTGTGCTTGGTCCCAAAGCTGCGCCAGGGCCCGCGCTATGTTCACGCGCTGACGTTCCCCTCCTGAAAGTGTGAGGTAATTGCGTGCGCCCAATTGTGCGATCTCCATCTCAGCCATAGCGCAGGCGACAATTTCACTATTTCGCCGTTTGCCGGTGATCCCGGTCCATGGCGTGCGCCCCATTTCAACCACCTCGTGGACATGAAATGGAAAGCTGAGCGGCGAGGATTGCGCCACGACCGCGCGTTGACGTGCCAGCTCGATCGGTCTGAAGTGAAGCAGGGCCTCGCCATTGATCTCAACCTCGCCGTGATCGGCTTTGATCGCTCCTGACAAGAGCGACAGGGCGGTGGTCTTGCCAGCGCCATTGGGCCCGCAAAGCGCAGTAAACTGGCCCGGCAAACATTCTATGCTGGCATTGTTGAGGATCGCCCGGCCGCTTTTGATCACACTGGCCTTGGAGAGTGTAAGGCTCATCCCAACATGCTCCTGTTCTTATCGCGCAGCAGCAGCCAGAAAAAGAAAGGCGCGCCAATCGCGGCGGTCACCACGCCCAAAGGAAGCTCGGCCGGTGTGACTGCGATGCGCGCGACAATGTCAGCGAATAAGACCAGCGCAGCGCCCAGGAAGCAGGAGCCGGGCAGAACATATCGGTGGTCAGGGCCGGTTACGAGCCGGACCAGATGCGGCACCACAAGCCCGACGAAATTAACAATTCCGCACACCGCAGTCGCAGCGCCAACCCCCAATGCTGTGCCAATCGCTGCGATCCGCTTGGCGCGCTCTACATCAACCCCGAGGGCGCTGGCGTCGTCTTCGCCCAATAACAACGCGTTGAGCGGGCGTGCCAGAGTGAGGATCATAGCCAGGGCAATCACCATGCCTAGCGCGGCTGGTAGAACCCGGCCCCACGTCGCGCCGCCCATACTGCCCAGCGTCCAAAAGGTAAGATCGCGCAATTGTGTGTCATCGGCCAGAAAGGTCAGATATCCGATCCCCGAAAAAGCCAGCGCATTTGCGGCAACACCGGCCA
>JABSPI010000240.1 GCA_013214365.1 Erythrobacter sp. | reverse complement strand
GTCCTGATCAAGGCGGTTGCAGGCGGCGGCGGCAAGGGGATGCGCAAGGTCGATGATCCGGCAGATTTCGCCGCCTCCCTCGAAAGCTGCCAGCGTGAAGCGAAAGCCTCTTTCTCCAACGACGAAGTGCTCCTCGAAAAGTGGATCACTTCGCCGCGCCATATCGAGGTTCAGGTCTTTGGCGACAGCCACGGCAATGTCGTCCACCTTTTCGAGCGCGACTGCTCGCTCCAGCGTCGCCACCAAAAGGTGATCGAAGAGGCCCCAGCCCCCGGCATGGACGCAGCCACCCGCGAGGAAATCTGTGGGGCCGCCGTGCGCGCCGCCAAAGCGGTGGACTATGAGGGCGCGGGTACGATTGAATTCATCGCCGACGCCTCAGAGGGCCTGCGCGCAGACCGCATCTTCTTTATGGAGATGAACACGCGGCTTCAGGTCGAACACCCCGTGACCGAAGAGATCACCGGCGTAGACTTGGTGGAATGGCAGCTGCGCGTAGCGAGCGGCGAGCCAATCCCGCTTCGCCAAGAAGAGCTCTCCATCAATGGCCACGCGATTGAGGCGCGGCTCTATGCGGAGGACCCTGCGAAGGGGTTTTTGCCCAGTCCCGGACCAGTCGAAAGGCTCTCGTTTATCCAGCCGTCGCTGGAGAAACAGGATGCAGACTCGCTGACATTCGAGAAACCCGCCCGCATCGAATCCGCCGTAGACGAAGGCGACGTCGTTTCGCCATTTTATGATCCGATGATCGCCAAGATCATTACCCATGGCGGCGACCGCGAAGCTGCGCGCCGCAACCTTCTTTGGGCGCTCGACGCCATTTACGTCTTGCCAATCACAACCAACAAGCCGTTCCTCTATGAGTGTCTGTCGCTGCCTGCGTTTGTCGAGGCTGACCTCGATACGGGCTTGATCGCTCGTCATGAACAGCAACTCATTCATCCGCATGCGTTGAGCGAGACTGGTGTCGTGACCGCAGCCGACACCATCTGGATGAACAGGTGGGACGAAGGGCTTTCTGGGCGTCACCGCGAGCTTTTTGGCCTGCGGCTCAACGCAGAGCCGCAAATGTCGATTTCGCTTTATGCCGATGGCGCGCATGTGGAAGGTTCGCCTTTCGACCGAGAGAAAGTGGGAAGTAGGAACGCTGCTCCACTCGATGGCGAAGACTGCGATGCCGTGATCGTCACAGAGCGCGGGCGGACATTTGTTCTTACCCTGCGGGCCGACGGCACCGGCCACGCCTCCGCCGCCGACGGAGCCATCCTCGCGCCTATGCCGGGCAAGGTTATCGCTGTGGACGTGGCCGAGGGTGACATGGTCACCGCTGGTCAGCGCCTGATGGTGCTCGAGGCGATGAAGATGGAGCACGCGCTCACCGCGCCCTTTGATGGGACGGTGACCGGCCTCGAAGCCTCGACAGGCGGGCAGGTGCAGGTCGAAGCGGTGCTGTGTGTGGTGGAGCCCAAAGAATGACGGCGGCTGCCACGCGCCAAACGGTTGCGCAGCAACCGCAAGCCCGACCGGGCGCCCGCAGCGACGCGATCTTTGATCGCATGAGCGAGGAAATCGCACGCCGGATGGCGTGCGGAAAACAAAAATGACCTGGGCGAAGGAACTCGAAGAACTGCGCGCCCGCGAAGCCCTCGCCGAGGAAATGGGCGGGCCGGACAAGGTCGCGCGCCAGCATTCGCGCGGCAAGATGGATGCGCGCGCACGGCTCGATGCGATTTGCGATCCCGGTTCCTTCCGCGAAATCGGCAAGATCGCGGGCAAAGGCCATTATGATGGAAATGGCGACCTAAAGGGCGTCACCCCCGCCCCCTTCCTCTTCGGCAAAGCGACAGTAAACGGCCGCCCCGTTGTCGCCACCGCAGACGACTTCACCATTCGCGGCGGCGCGGCGGATGCCGGGATCAAGCGCAAAATGGTGCAGGCCGAGCAGATGGCGCATGAGCTGAAGCTCCCCATCATCAAGATGATCGACGGCACGGGCGGCGGTGGCAGCGTCAAAACGCTCGAGCAGATCGGCGCGACCTATATCCCGGCGGTTCCGGGCTGGGGCGATGTGGTCAAAAACCTCGACACGGTGCCGGTCGTGGCGCTCGCCCTTGGTCCGACCGCTGGCCTTGGTGCCGCTCGCATCGCGGCGAGCCATTATTCGATCATGGTGCGCGGGCTCTCGCAACTCTTCGCCGCCGGCCCCGCCGTGGTCGATGGATTGGGCGAGGCCTATAAAAGCGCAAGCGACCACCAACAGGCCAAAGAGGAATTGGGCGGGGTCGACATCCACACCCGCAACGGCGTGGTCGATGACGAGGTCGGATCAGAGGCGGAGGCGTTTGCACGCGCGCGCTATTTCCTCTCCTTCATGCCAGAACATGTCGGGCAACTCGCCCGCCGCGCCGAGCCCGCTGACCCCGCAGACCGGCGCGAGGAAGCGCTGCTCAGCCTCGTCCCGCGCGATGACAAGCAAGTGTATTCGATGCGCCGCGCGATGGACTTGATCCTCGACCAAGGCACCGTGTTTGAGATCGGCAAGAACTGGGGCCGCGCCGCGATCACCGCGCTCGCTCGCCTCGATGGCTGGCCGGTCGCGGTGGTGGCGAGCGACCCCAGCTATCTGGGCGGATCATGGGAGGCCAAGACATCCGAAAAGGTCGAACGTTTCGTCAAACTCGCCGATCAATTCCGCCTGCCGATTGTGCACCTCGTTGACAATCCGGGCTTTATGATTGGGCGCGAGGCGGAAATGGCGGGCACGATCCGTTACGGGGTGCAGGCGATGAATGCGATCTACCGCGCCACTGTCCCGCTTGCCAGCGTCGTGATGCGCCGCGCCTATGGCATTGCAGGCAGCGCGATGAGCAATGCGGACCGTTACCAATATCGCTATTGCTGGCCATCGGGCGATTGGGGCAGCTTGCCGATCGCGGGCGGATTGGAAGTCGCATACAAGTCCGAAATCGCCGCCGCCGATGATCCCGAGGCCGAGCTGGAGAAGATCAAGGCGCGGCTGAACAAGGTCACATCGCCCTTCCGCTCGGCTGAACTTTTCAATGTCGAGGATATTATCGACCCGCGCGACACCCGGCCATTATTGTGCGAATTTGCCGATCTTGCGTGGCGCAAATTGCGCGCCGACCAAATGGGCTAGATATTCTTCATCTTGGTCGGCCCCATATCGGCATCGGGTGGACCGAACAATTTGCCCTTCTCGCTGAACAGGACCATCACGAGGCACGCAATCCCCGCCGCAAACAGCGACAAAGCCAGCGGCCGCGCCGTGCCGTCAAACGCATAGCCGATCGCCCCGCCCAACACCGATGCGGTGGTCATCCGGACAAATCCATGCGCCGAACTGGCCGCGCCCGCGATCGAGAAAAACGGGTTCATCGCAATCGCGCCGAAATTGCTGCCGATAAAGCCGAGCAACATCATATTGACCGCCATCAGCGGGACAAATTGCCACAGATTTTGTTCGGGTTGGAAAGCGAAATAGATCTGGCATGCGGCCACGGCGATAAAAGCGAACAAAGCGGTGTGGCTGACCCGGCGCGCGCCAAACCGTTCGACAATGCGCGAATTGGACCAGCTCGCCAGAGCCATCGAGCCTGCGCAAATCCCGAACACAATCGGAAAAACGCGCCCTGCATCGAATGTGTCGGTGATCAATTGCTGCGAGGAATTGATGAAGCCGAACAAAGCGCCAAACACCAATGACGAGCCAAACACATAGCCGATCACGCTCGGCAGGCTCAAAGCGCGCCCCATATTGGCCGCGATCACTTTGGGGCGGATTTCCTGGCGGTTTTCATCAGTCAGGCTTTCAGGCAGGCGGAAATAGACCCAGCAGCCCACCAAAATGCCTTGCACAGCCATGGCTGCAAAAATCATCCGCCAATCGCCGATCAACAAAATCACTTCGCCAATGCTGGGCGCGATTGCCGGCACCATCAGGAATATGACGAAGATCAGGCTCATCATCCGCGCCATTTTGTCCCCGCCCACCCGGTCGCGGATAATCGCCGGCGGGATGGCGACGATCCCTGCGCCGAAAAACCCTTGGGCTGCGCGGATCGCGATCAATGTGTCGTAATCGGGCGCCACCGCGCTGGCGAGGGAGAGCGCGATATAGACCGCGATCGAGGCCAACAGGATCGGCCGGCGTCCAAACCGGTCGGCAAGCGAGCCGGGGACCAATGCCCCGATCCCCGCGGTTAGCAGATAAACCCCGATCACAAATTGACGGTCATTGCCATCCACCGATAGGGCCAGCGCCATTTCATCGAGCGCAGGCAGCATGGCATCGATGCCGAACGCCTGAAGCGCCATCAACATCGCCATCATCCAGATCAGCTCGGTCTCGCCAAGTTTGGACCGGGCCGGGGTGGAGGGCGTCGAGACAGGTGCAGGTGCCGCCATGGCCGCACCTTTGCCTGTCGGATCATCAATTGGCCACTGTTGATTTCGCATATGCACAAAATGTTGCAGCGCATGAGAAGTTCCACCGCGTGCCAGATTGGGGGCGAATTGGGGAGCGGATTGGGGCGCGAATTGGAGCTGGGGGCTGGCGCGCGCAGTGGTAAAGAAGCAGCCAGCACAGCGGCGCTTTTACATGCGGCCAATTCGCTCTATTTTGGCGCCCATGCCCGAGCCCGCCGCCCCCATCCCCCCCGATCACGAGGACGAAGCCCCGGGCCTTCGCAAGATCATCCATGTCGATATGGACGCCTTTTTCGCCAGCGTTGAACAACGCGACCACCCCGAATTGCGCGGCAAGCCGGTCGCAGTGGGCGGATCGGGCGGGCGCGGCGTGGTCGCCGCGGCCAGCTATGAGGCGCGCAAATTCGGCGTGCGCAGCGCAATGCCCTCGGTCACCGCCAAACGGCTGTGCCCTGATCTGATCTTTGTGCGCCACCGGTTCGATGCCTACAAAGAAGCCAGCCGCCAAATCCGCCGCATTTTCGAACACCACACCCCGCATGTCGAACCGTTGAGCCTTGATGAGGCCTATCTCGATGTCACCGAGGATCGGCTGGGCATTGGCAGCGCCACCCGGATCGCCGAATTGATCCGGCAGGAAATTCGCGCCAAGACCCAGCTCACCGCGAGCGCAGGCGTGAGCTACAACAAATTTCTCGCCAAAATTGCCAGCGACCAGAACAAGCCCGACGGCGTGTGCGTGATCCGTCCGGGCGAAGGGGCCGATTTTGTCGCCAATTTGCCGATCCGCCGGTTCCACGGGGTCGGGCCCAAGGCCGAGGCGAAGATGAAAGCGCACGGGATCGCGACCGGCGGAGATCTGGCGGCGCGCGATATTGCGTTTTTGAAAACCCATTTCGGGTCCTCTGCCGATTATTTGTTTCGCGCCGCGCGCGGGATCGACCTGCGCCCGGTGCGCGCCCAACGCGTGCGCAAATCAATCGGCGGCGAACGCACATTTGGCGAAGATATCTCCAGCGGCAGCGCGCTGCGTGAAACGCTCGAGAATATCATCGATATCGTGTGGGAACGGATCGAAAATGCCAGCAGCACCGACAGCCCGGTGCGCGGGCGCACAGTCACGTTGAAGCTCAAATTCACCGATTTCCAAATCATGACCCGCGCCAAAAGCTGCCCTGCCAATGGCGGGACGGGCTGGATCGAGGACAGGTCCGGCTTTGCGCAATTGGCGCGCGACCTGCTCGATGAGGCTTTGCCGCTGGCGCTCCCGATCCGTCTAATGGGACTCACGCTGAGCAATCTGGAAGGGACCAGTGAAAGCGGCGAGGCTGCGGCGGGGAAAGGCCGCGATGAGGCGCAATTGCGCCTGCTCTAACTTCGCGCGTTCGTGTCCTGGCTACGGGCCCATTCGCGCCATATGTTGATCCGCCGCGCGGCAGTGTCGCACAGGTCGTGCGGCAATGCATGAGCTGCAAAGAACCTCGCCTCGATTACTTCGCGCTCGTCAGGCACGGGCTCAGCGTCACATGTGGCGGTAAACAAGCAGGCGGTATGCGGAGAGTTGTATATGACCTCTTCAACCCGCTGGACCAGACGCACATTATCTAAAGCGAGCGCCAATTCCTCCCTGATCTCACGACACAGACCCGATTTAGGTTCCTCGCCTCGCCCTAACCCGCCACCAGGGAGTGACCAATCCGAGGTCCCATAGGAATGGCGCACCAAAAGCACATCGCCCGCACGATTGGTGACCACCGCGCTGACCCCGGAAAACGGCGTTGCGCGCCATCTGCGCCAGCGTTTGCGCAAAACATGCGCATAGGGCAGCAAAGCGCGGTGCAGCGAGGCGGGCAGGAAATTGGCGATCATGCAAAGACCGTCACCGCAATGCCTAGGTCGTGCGCAGCGCGAAGCAGGCGCGCAATCGGCAGATCATTTTCGCCCGCAATCGCGGCATCCAGAACCGCCCGCTTTTTCGCAGAGCCCCCAAGTGTGAGGACAAACGCATCGCTGCGCAGCAAAGCCGGCAAGGTTAGCGTGATGCGATCGAACGGAGCGTGGGCGGGCAAGGGATCGGGGGTGAGACGGCGCACCATTTGCAGATCATCAAGGCGCGGATCGGTGTTGGGAAACAAAGATGCGGTGTGCCCATCTTCCCCCATGCCCAACCAGGCCAGCGCGAAATGGGGCGGCAAGCTGGTTTGGGAAAGCACTTCAATCGCGGCGCCATGAGGTTCGAGCAGCGCCCGGATCTTACCGGTATTCGAGGCCTCATGGTCCTCTGGCACGATCCGGTCATCATTGGGCCACACCTGCACCGCGTGCCATGGCACGGCGGGCTTTAACGCTATCAATGCCTTCAGGATCGGAAACGGGGTCGACCCGCCGGGCAAAGTGATCGCCAAGCGATCAGCGCTATCGCTGCGCGGCGTGGTCAACCGGTCATACAGCCATGTGGCAATCCTATCTGTGTCGGCGGCCTCGATGATGTGAATATTTTCCATATCCCCCGCATAGCAAAAGGGCCGCCTGCGCAAAGCACAAACGGCCCCATTTTCCATCATCCCTGCAGATTGGGGCTAGCCAAGCAGCGAGGACAGGAACCAGACGCGCTGCTCGGCGGCGTCGGTCCAATCGTCGAGCAGGCCATCAGTGGCATTGTCACCGGCCACCTCTGCGGTTGCCTTCATCGCTTTGAGACGGGCGAGCAGAGCCTGATTGTCAGCGCGCAGCTCGGCGATCATGTCCTCGGCCGACAAAGCGGCATTGTCCTGATCGGCGATCTGGGTGTGGCGCGCAATCGCACCGATCGAGGTCAAAGTGTCGCCGCCCAATTTGCGGGCGCGTTCGCCGATCACATCGATCTCGCCCTGGATTTGCGCCGCCTGCTCATCAAACAACAGGTGCAAATCGCGGAAACGTGGGCCTTTAACGTGCCAATGGAAATTTTTGGTTTTCACATAAAGCGCAAAATGATCTGCCAGCAGGGCGTTGATTTCACTCACCATCTGGACGGTCGCATTGGTTTGCGAAGCGGTGTTGGGGTCAAGCATGGCATTGTCCTTTCCCAGCGCGGGTTTCAA
>JABSPI010000239.1 GCA_013214365.1 Erythrobacter sp. | reverse complement strand
GGAATTGGCAAAACGCGACCGGGTGGATTTTGCCGCGCTCTCTCTCGAGCAACAGGACGCCTATTGGCAGCGCGTCAAAAAAGCTGAAAAAACAGCCCTATAACGTATTGTATTGACCCAATTCCTTAGGGTTCAACCGGACGATGATCTGGCGCATGGGGCCCTCTTCCCCTTCCCCGGCCTCGGCATCATCGAGGACCTCGCCATGGGCATAGAGCCAGGCAATCCGCCGCCCGTCGCTGACCGGTAAGGTCAACGTCACCTCGCTTGCCTTTGCGGTGAGCATGGATGCGATTTGCACGGCAAAATCGTCAATCCCGGTGCCGCTTGCCGCCGAGAGGACCACCGCTTCGTGCCCCTCGGCAACGCTGTGCAATTCCTCGAGCCGTTCCGCGCTCAACAGGTCGGCCTTGTTCCACACCTCAAGGATCGGGATTTCCCCCAGCCCCGTATCGCGGTCCACCACCTCCAGGTCGGCGAGCACGTCGAGCACTTGTTTCTTTTGCGCGGCATGCGCCGGATTGGCCATATCGCGCACATGGACGATGATATCGGCGCCGGTCACTTCCTCTAACGTGGCGCGGAACGCGGCGACCAATTGGGTCGGCAGATCAGAGATAAAGCCCACCGTATCGGACAAAATCGCCTTCTCCACCCCCGGCAGGCTGATCGCGCGCATAGTCGGGTCGAGCGTTGCGAACAGCAAATCCTCGGCTATCACATCGGAGCCGGTCAACCGGTTGAACAGGGTCGATTTGCCCGCATTGGTATATCCGACCAGAGCGATGACCGGCCACGGCGCCCTGCCCCGCCGGTCGCGGTGCAATGCGCGGGTTTTGCGCACCTGTTCCAGCTCCCGCCGCAGCCGCCCCATACGCTGGCGGATCATCCGCCGGTCGGCCTCGATCTGGGTCTCGCCCGGACCGCCCAGAAAGCCAAAGCCGCCGCGTTGCCGTTCGAGGTGGGTCCAGCTGCGCACAAGCCGGCTCTGCTGGTAATCCAGATGCGCCAATTCGACCTGCAAGCGCCCCTCAGCAGTGGCCGCGCGTTCGCCGAAAATTTCCAGGATCAAACCGGTGCGATCGATCACTTTGCGTTTGAGTTTGTCTTCCAGATTGCGTTGCTGGATCGGGGTCAACGCGCCGTCCACGACCACCAATTCGCATTCATATTGTTCGCACCATGTGGCGATATTTTGCACCTGACCCGACCCGAACAAAGTGTTGGGCTGCATCTGGCGCACGGTCAGGATCGCGCTGTGCTCGATCTCCACCCCGATGGCGAGCGCAAGCCCCTCGGCCTCGGCGAGGCGCTCGGCCGCGTCGAGATCATAGGTGAGCGTCCGCACATCCGGACACAGGACAAGCGCCCGCGCACCGCGGGTCACCTCATCCATCAATGTTTCATCAAAACTCAGACGTCTGCCTCGTAAGGATCGTCATCGCCGTCATCGTCATCGCCATTGCCATCGGACAGATCGACCGGGCTGGCAGGTTGAATGGTCGAGACCGCGTGTTTGTAGGCCAATTGCACCGCGCCGTCGCGTTCCAGCAGCATGCAGAACAAATCGTAAGCCGCGATCCGCCCTTGCAGCATGACGCCATTGACGAGGAACATCGTGACCTCAACCTCGGCTTCGCTCACACGGCTGAGGAACACGTCCTGCAATTGCCGTTGACGCGGGTCGCCGGTGCGGCTGCTGAATTGTTCGGCATCGACATGGCCGCCGGGCATGATCGTCGAAATGGCGTGTTTATAGACCAATTGTGATTGGCCATCGCGCCGCAACAGGATCGAAAAATTATCAAACCAGGTGACGATGCCTTGGAGTTTGACCCCTTTGACCAGGAACATGGTCACAGGAACCTTGTTCTTGCGCAAAAGGTTGAGAAAGGCGTCCTGTAGGTTGGCCTGTTTCGATCCCTTACCCGGCGCGCGGCCACCAGCGGGGCTCGCGCTGTCTTCGGGGGGTTTGGGGCGCGGGCGCGCAGAGAGAGTTCGCCCAGTGGACATATTCATGCTCCTATTGTTGGCGGCCGTCTTTACGGTCCGCAATCGCGGTGCATTGTAATGGAGGGGGAAATTGCACCGTGACCTTATAATGGCGTGTCTGTTGCCTTGCGGCAATGGCTGATTTTACAACTGTGACAATGTTCAAACGCGGACTTTGTGCCGCGGGATCCGAACACGTCTCGCATTTGGGCGCTATCCTTTGCGTTCCACCTCGCGGCGATCGGCCATGCCAAGCAGTTTGAGTTTGCGGTGCAAGGCCGAACGCTCCATTCCGATAAAGGTCGCCGTCTTGGAGATATTGCCCGAAAACCGGCGGATCTGAATGGTCAGATATTCGCGTTCGAAACTCTCGCGCGCCTCGCGCAAGGGGGCGCCCATCATGGTCGACAATCCCGGCCCGGACCCGGCCAATCGTCCACCGGTGATTTCCGCCGGCAACATTTCGGTTTCCACCCGGGTCAGCTTTTCGCGCGGGGTCATGATGATCGTGCGTTCGACCACATTGCGCAATTGCCGGACATTTCCGGGCCAATCATAGGCCTGCAAGGCGGCCATCGCCTCTTCGCTGATTTCGGGCGGAGGCAGACCTTGATCGGTTGAATAGCGGGTGAAGAAATGTTCGGTGAGCGAAGGAATATCATCGCGCCGATCGGCCAGCGAAGGGATCGAAACCGGCACCACGTTCAAGCGGTAAAACAGGTCCTCGCGGAACCGTTTTTCCTCCATCTCCAATGCCAGATCGCGGGTCGTGGATGACACCACCCGCACATCAACGCCGATCTGGCGAGTGCCGCCCACGCGCACAAAGCTTTGATCGGTGAGCACGCGCAAAATCCGCGCCTGCGTCGACAAGGGCATATCGGCCACTTCATCCAGATAAAGCGTCCCGCCATCGGCCATTTCCAGCAGGCCGGGGCGCACTTGTTTGCCATCGGCCTCTTCGCCGAACAATTCCTGCTCAAATCTTTCGGGCGTGATGCGCGCCGAATTGACCAGCACAAAGGCATTGTCGGAGCGGTTGCTCCATGCGTGCAACATGCGCGCCGCAACCTCTTTACCGGCCCCTGCAGGGCCAGAGATCAACACCCGGCTGCCGGTATTGGCAACCCGTTTGAGCGTGGCGCGCACCGCGTTGATCGCGCTCGAATTGCCAGTGAAATCCGCCCCGCCCCAACTGGAATCGCGCAATTGCGTGTTTTCGCGGCGCAGCCTTTCGGTTTCGGTCGCGCGTTCGACCAAGAGCAGCAAACGCTCCGCCTCGAACGGCTTTTCGATAAAATCCATCGCCCCGCGGCCCACCGCCGAGACCGCAGTGTCGATATTGCCGTGGCCCGAAAAAATGATCACCGGCAAATTGGGCTCGCGCAGTTTGATCGCATCGAGCGTCTCAAGCCCGTCCATCTCGCTGCCATGGAGCCAGACATCGAGCAGAACGAGGCTGGGCCTGCGTTCATCAATTGCAGCGAGCGCGCTGGTGGAATCGGCCGCGGTGCGGCAATTATAGCCTTCATCGCCGAGCACGCCGGCGACCAGATCGCGAATATCGCGTTCATCATCTACAATCAGGATATCAAGCGACATGCGCTTCTCCTTGCTCGGTCTGGTTGGGTGTGGCTTTGGGTATCTGGATCATCCCGCCTCGCCCTCGCTGGATTGGGGGTGACGGGCAAAGCGCAAGGTTACCCGCGTGCCGTTATCGGGCGTGCTGGCAAAGCTCATATCGCCGCCATGCTCGTCGACAATCTTGTTGACGATCGCAAGGCCAAGCCCCGTGCCCTTTTCGCGGTTGGTGACATAAGGCTCGACAATCCGTTCGCGGTCAGTCGGCAGGCCAATTCCGTTATCCTCGATCTCGATCGCGATCCATTCGCCTTGATCGATAAGCGTTACCGCGACCCTGCCGGGATAATCCTGACCGGTTTCCGCCGCGCGCGCTTCGACCGCTTCGACCGCGTTTTTGAGCACATTGGTCATCGCCTGACCCAATTGGTGGCGGTCGCATTGAATCTCGCGCTCACCCATGGCTGAGGCGTCTTCGCTGAAGCTGATCTGCGGGTGCGCCACCTGTTGCAGGAAGATCGCCTGACGCACCAGATCGAGCGCATCTTCATTGCGGAACATGGGCTTTGGCAGCCGCGCAAAGGAGGAAAACTCGTCGACCATTTTGCGCAGATCGCCCACTTGGCGGACAATCGTATTGGTCAATTCATCAAACAATTCGCCATCGACCTCTTCGACCTGCTTGCGATAGCGCCGCTTGAGCCGTTCGGTCGCCAATTGGATCGGGGTCAGCGGGTTTTTGATTTCATGCGCGATGCGCCGCGCCACATCGGACCATGCCGCCTGACGCTGGTCGAGCAATTGCCGGGTGATATCCTCAAATGTGACCACATACCCGCTCGCCTCGCGCGATACGGTCACCGCCAAGGTAAGCAATTCGCCGCCGCGTGGATGGGTGACGACTGCGCGGTCTTTCTCCTCGCGCAGGACCGCGCAAATCTCGGGCGCCAAATCCTCCAGCGACTGCCCCACCAGATCGCCTGTGCCGCTTTCGGATAACAACCCCTGCGCAGAGCCATTCATCAGCAAAATGCGATTGTCCTCATCCACCGAAATGACCCCGGCAGTGACCGATTCCAGCACCGCTTCGGTAAAAACCCGGCGATCATCGATCTGGCGGTTGGCACTGACCAGAGCGTCGGTTTGTTTCTCCAATTGCGCGGTCATGCGGTTAAAAGCGCGGTTGAGCAGGCCGATTTCATCGGCGCCGGTGCGCCCCTCCACCCGCAATGCGAAATTGCCCTGCCCCACTTTGCGCGCTGCACCGATCAAATCGGTCAGCGGTTCGACCTGACGATCGGCAAATCTGAGCGCGAACCACACCGCGATCCCAACCAGCAACAAGCTGAGCGCGACCAGCGCGATGTTAAACCGCAATTGCAGATCGCGCGCTTCGTCAGTGAGCGTGTCGTAAGCGGCCGAAATGGCCTGTGCGTTGGCCCACGAATTGAACCGGTCCGCTTGGGTGGTGCGGGCATTGTAGAGATAGACCCCGCTCTCAGAGTCAATCGGGGCAATCGCCGCAATGCGCTCGGCGCTGCCCTTCACCACAACCAAGGCGCCTTCGTCCAATTGGGGCAAAGCCGCCGTGCTAAATGGCAAAGGATTGTTGTCCTCGCTCACATCATAGACCGCCGCAGTGCGCAGCGTCCCATCAGGCATGCGTTGCAAAATCGCGCTTTGGGAAATTTGCCGTCCTTGCGATTGCCAGGTGTAGAAACCGGGAAAATCGGGATCGGCAATCGGCACACGCAACAAGATGTCGCGCATCTGGCTCGCCATGATGATGGTTTCCTGCTCGACCTCGCGTTGGTTGGAATCGTAATAATCGGTGGCCAGCTTGTTGGCATTGTCCATCAAACCGCGCGTCTCGCCCGAGAACCAGAACGCCACCCCCGTCTGGAACAGGAATGCGGCAAACCCGGCCACCAGCAAGGTCGGCACCGCCGCCACCATCGAGAAAAAGAACACAAGGCGCACATGCAGCCGCGCCGTGCTGCCCGCCGCGCGGCGCAGCGCCATGCGCCGTCCGATCAAAACAAGGATCGCCATAGCCGGCAACAACACCGCGACCAGCAAAAACGAGACCAGCAAAGCCGGCAATCCGCCCGAATCCTCAGGCTGGGTCGAATAGGCGTAATAATTGCCAAGCAAGGCCAGAACGAGCGCGGCGACAGCCAAGGCTTCGAGCCAGGCAAAGGCGTTGACCCGGCGCGCGGTCACCACGATTTGGCGCCACCAACGCGGCGCGTCAGGCGCGGCAAAGCTGCCCGATTGCCCCTTCTCTTCACCCGATGCCGCACCCCCATCTGGTGCTTCAGGCCTATCTGGCGTGTCTGACCTGTATGGCACGTCAGGCGCGCGAGCCGTGGCCGATGTCGCACCGGCCGCCGCGGCGTTTTGCGCCATATCGGCATCGTGTTGGGTTTGGGCGTTTGAGCCTTTCATAGTGGCTCAGTTACAACGCCTGTGTTGCCATCATGCAAGAGGAAAGTGACAATTTAGCCGCAGTTCTGCGTTAAACCGGTCTGGCGAAGCGATCAGGCTCAATCCCAAGCTCACCAATCCGCTTGCGCAATGTGTTGCGGTTGATCCCTAAATGTTTGGCTGCGCGCAATTGATTGCCGCCTGTTTGGCCCAGCGCATGCTCGATCAAAGGCTTCTCAAACGCAGCCAGCGCGCTGGCATAGACCGTCCCGCTCACCGGCTCTTCGCGCGCCAACCAGATGTCGAGCGCGGCCCCGATGCCGCCGCGTTCGCCCTCGCCCTCGGCGTGGAAAGGGGCCTCTTGCCCCAAAATATCGGTCAGGCTGGCGGCATCGATCGCATCTTCGCGGCTCATCAAAGCGAGGCGATAGATCACATTGCGCAATTCGCGCACATTGCCGCGCCATCCACGCGCCTCGAGCGCGGCGACGGCATCATGGGTCAATTGCCGGCGCGGCAAGCCATCTTCGGCTGCCTGACCCAGAAAATGATGCGAGAGCACCTCGATATCCTCGCGCCGATCCCGCAGTGGCGGCAATTCGATTGGCACCACATTGAGCCGGTAAAACAGGTCTTCGCGGAATTTGCCCGCGGCAATCATCGGTTCAAGATCGCGATTGGTGGCGGCGATGATGCGCACATCGACGGCGATCTCCTGTCGCCCGCCCACACGCCGTATCTGTCCCGATTGCAATGCGCGCAGCAGCCGGGTCTGCGCCTCGGCCGGCATATCGCCGATTTCGTCAAGGAACAAAGTGCCGCCATTGGCCTGTTCAAACTTGCCGATCGCTTGCGCCACCGCGCCGGTAAAGGCGCCCTTTTCGTGCCCGAACAGCTCGCTTTCAACCAGGTCGTGCGGAATGGCGGCGGTGTTGACCGCGACAAACGGGCCGGTGCGGCGGCTGCCCAATTGGTGGATCGCCTCGGCAACCAATTCCTTGCCGGTGCCGCTTTCCCCGGTGACCAGCACAGTCAGATCATTGCGCAGGACACGGGTGATCATCCGGTACACGCCCTGCATCGCCGGGCTGCGCCCGACCAAGGGCATGCCATCGCCGTCCATGCTTTCTTGTGCTTGGGCGGGTTCTTCTTCGCTGCGATTGCCCGCGGCCTGAACCACGGCGCGGACCAATTCATCAAGGTCAAAGGGTTTGGGGAAGTATTCAAACGCCTCGCTGTCGCTGGCGCGCACAGCGGTATCGAGCGTGTTTTGCGCCGACAGCACAATCACCGGCATGTCCGGCGCCCGGTCACGCACGCTGCCAAGGCTGGCCAGACCGTCGCCATCTTCGAGCATCACATCAGTGAGCATCACATCAAATCCGCGCGCACTCAATTGCGCGTCGCGTTCCTCGATCGAGACGCAATGGATGATGTCGAACCCTTCATCCTCCAACGCGGCGATAATCACGGTTGCGATCGCCTTGTCGTCTTCGACCAGCAGCAAAGTGCCCGGCATCAGGCGCCCTCCCCTTTATCCTTGCGCACCCGCGCCAATGGCAGGTGCAGGCGGAAATGGGTCAGCCCGGCGCGGGTGTCACGCTCATGGCTGATTGATCCGTTCATATCACGCACCAATTTGCGCACCAGCGCAAGGCCCAGCCCCTGACCCGATTGTTTGGACGAGACAAATGGTTCGAACACATGGTCGCGCATCGCCGGATCAAT
>JABSPI010000238.1:5638-7826 GCA_013214365.1 Erythrobacter sp. | reverse complement strand
GGCCATTCATGTCGATGCCGCCATTGATCAGCTGCGCAACAATCTTGAATTGTGTGAGGCGCAAGAACCCGTGATCAAAATACGCTCTACACAGTAAGCGTATCTGCACCCACTCAAGGGTGATGATACAATCATTATAGCATAAATCACACTGTATATTCAGTGACTAAACCTCTTACAGACCCCGTCTACGCGCTATCACGTAATAGGCAGGGCGGCGGATTTCAGTATCTTTCATAAAAGGTAAGGTTCGGTTTGGGCCTGCCAATTGTTGGCGCGCGCCCGATGGGAGATTAACTTGGCACTGCCTCGCGATATGTGCAGCATCGGCTTAAATCTGCACGGCGCAACTGGCCAGGCTTTTGCCTCGCCATTAAGTGTGCGGGCCAGGATACGCGCGGCATGCTTTGACGGCCCGCGCCCTAATAGTGTTTTTTTGACCGGTAACCTTACAGGCGGCGGGTTCACGGCAGGCAGCTTAAAGGCAGCCGAATTCATTGGGGGAAATGCCCGATGAACGAAATGAGGAACAGCCAGATGCACCGCGATCTTGCGGGGCTGAAAGGCTTGGCCCCAGACGCCGATTCGCAGACGCTGGACCTGCACAGGCTTGCTACCAAGTTGAGCGAAATCGCTGCAGAATTGCGCGGGCACGGTATATTAGTCGGCGGGATTTCAACCGGCGCCGGGCATCAGAAACGCCCGGTAATAACCCATCAATTTGATCATTCGGGCGCAAGTCGATCTGATGCGCAAGCCTCTATGCCTGCCGGTGAGACCAGCAGCTCAATATTAGCGCCGATACGGCCCAACACCGCCAAACCACAAGATCAACGATGCGAGTTTGTCAGCGGACGGCACAGACGTATACTCAACGCCGAATATGCTCGCGAGGCGTATGACATCCGCCGACGGCGCGCCGATATCTTTGGCAATGCCGAACTTTTTGGTGAGCCAGCTTGGGATATCTTGCTCGACCTTTACATCGCCTATGTTGAAGAGAAACCCGTCTCAGTGTCGAGCGCGTGTATCGGTTCCGCCGCCCCGCCGACCACGGGCCTGCGGTGGTTGGGCATTTTGTCCAAAAATGGCTTCGTCTTGCGCGAGCACGATCCGCAGGATCAACGTCGGGTTCTAGTCCGGCTAACCGAACGCGGGCTCACCGCGATGGATGATTATTTTGCGAACGCCGGTGTCCCTGCTTGAACACGGCGATCGCTTGCGCCCGGGCACAATTTCTTTCTTCCCCCTGTCGAGAGATTGTCCCGGGTGCCAACCCCAAACCGCTTTAAATAAACGCCCCTGATTAGGCAGAAAGCGCCCCGAAACAGCCGCGCCCGGCATAGCCTGCGCTGTCGCCCAGTTCTTCTTCGATGCGGATCAATTGGTTGTATTTGGCAAGCCGGTCCGACCGCGCGAGCGAGCCGGTTTTGATTTGGCCGCAATTGGTTGCCACGGCCAGATCGGCAATCGTTGCATCCTCGGTTTCGCCCGAGCGGTGGCTCATCACCGAGGTGTAGCGGGCACGGGTCGCCATATCGACCGCCGCGAGCGTTTCGGTAAGAGTGCCGATCTGGTTGACCTTCACCAGCAGTGAATTGGCCAGACCCTGCTCAATCCCGTCGGCCAAACGCGCCGGATTGGTCACGAACAGATCATCGCCGACCAATTGCACACGGTCCCCGATCGCTTTGGTCACCGCGGCCCAGCCTTCGAAATCGTCCTCGCTCATCCCGTCTTCGATCGAACGGATCGGATAATCGTCGCACAATTTGGCAAGGTAATCGGCCATCCCTGCGCCATCGAGGCTCAGCCCCTCGCCCGAAATTTCGTATTTGCCGTCGCGGTAGAATTCGGTCGCCGCACAATCGAGCGCGAGCACGACATCCTTGCCCGGTGCAAAACCTGCCTGTTCAATCGAGGCCATGATGAAATCGAGCGCTGCGCGCGTGCTGGCCAGATCAGGCGCAAAGCCGCCTTCATCGCCGACACTGGTGGCCAGCCCCTTTTGCGACAGGCCTTTTTTGAGCGTATGGAACACCTCGCTGCCCCAACGGACCGCCTCAGCGATCGAATCCGCCCCGACCGGCATGATCATGAATTCCTGAATGTCGATCGGATTGTCGGCATGTTCGCCGCCATTGATGATGTTCATCATCGGTACGGGCAGGACATGCGCCGAAACCCC
>JABSPI010000238.1:0-5538 GCA_013214365.1 Erythrobacter sp. | reverse complement strand
AAGCCGCGCTTTGTTCGGCGTATCGTCGAGCGCGACCATAGAGAGGTCGATATCGCGCTGATCCTCGGCATCGAACGCCCCGATCAACAAATCGCGGATTTCGGTGTTGACCGCATCCACAGCCTTCAGCACGCCTTTGCCCATATACCGGGCCGCATCACCATCGCGCAGCTCAACCGCCTCATGCGCGCCGGTCGAGGCGCCCGAGGGCACCGCCGCGCGGCCGAAACTGCCGTCGTCGAGCAGCACATCCACTTCAACCGTCGGATTGCCCCGACTGTCGAGAATTTCACGTCCATGGATGTCGATAATGGCGGTCATGTTGAACTCCGGGCCGAAAGTGTTATATACAGATAAGACACCCCGAACGTCTCAATCCGGGGCCGCGATTAAAAACTCTGCGCGCACCCCTATTCCCCGGATCAATACGGCGCAAGCGGTGTACGAATTATACGGGCAAAGGTCGCACTTTCCCTCTGGAAAAGCATGCAATTGAAGGGCAGAAAAGAGATTATGGCTGACAGTAAATCCTCCAAGACCCCCACAAAGGCCCCCGCTAAGAAGCCGGCAAAGGCGGCGGCGAAGGCTCCAGCGAAGAGCGCGGGCAAGACGGGCACCCGCAAGACATCAGCGGCAAAGAGCCCTGCGCGCAAGGCCGCATCCGGTAAAACCGTGCCCGCCAAGACCAATGCGGCCAATGCCAAGACCAAGGCCGCACCCAATGGCGCAGCCGAGGCGAAGAGCCGTTTTAACGCCGCATTGGAAGAAGCCAAAGCCGGCGCCGCTGCTTTGCGCAGCGAAGCCACCCACCGCGCGGACGGATACCGCGACCAGGCCAAGGCCAAGGGAGATGATTTGATGAACGAAGCCAAAGTTTATGGCGAAAAGGCCCGCAGCCGTGCGGGCGATTTGGCCACAGAAGGCAAGGCCGCAGCCAGCGATGCCATCGCCTCTATCGGCAGGACTGTGGGCGAAACCGCCGAACAGATCGATGAACGCTTCGGCGAGGAATATGGCGATTATGCCCGTTCCGCCTCGCGCACTCTGGCCGAAACATCGGCCAAGCTGGAGGCAAAGAGCATTGAGGAATTGGGCGAAGATGCGCGCGAAATGGTGCGCAAAAGCCCAGCGGCAGCGGTCGGGATCGCGGCGGTTGCCGGCTTCTTGCTGGCGCGTTTGTTCCGCGGATCTCGCTGAACGGCTGGATCGGCCGGTCGCGGCGAAGAGGGGCTGATTGATGGATGAGGCACACCGGCAAACCGGCGCGGGCGAGCTTGATGGCGCCGCTTCCGGCGCGCCCGATAATGCCGCATCAGCCCCGCTGCAGACCGGACCGGATGGCCCAACTGATACGGGAGCCGACTCAGCCCCCCCTACCCCGCCTTTCGACGAGACCCTTGTCGAAGAGCTGGGCGCGCTGATCGATAACGGGCGCAATTACGCGCAAGCCGAAATTTCGTTTCAGAAGACCCGCGCAATGCTGATGGCCAAACTGGTCAGCCAATGGCTTGGCCTGGTTATTGTCGCGCTGATCATGGTGCATATTGCGAGCCTCGCTCTGGCGGTTGGGCTGGTGATTGCGCTTGCGCCTCTGGTGACGATCTGGGGGGCGATTGCAATTGTTCTGGGGCTGTTATTGCTGACCGCGTTTCTGTTTGGCCGCAAGGCGTATAAGCGAGCACGGCATTTGGCCGAGGTGTTCCTCTCCGAAGAAGAACGGGGTGAGAAGTGAGCCGGCTAGAAGAACGCTATGAGAAGGACCGCGCATTGCGCGATGCGGCGCGCGCTGTCCTGCTTGACGATGTGGACCATGCGCGCACCAATTTGACCCCCAATGCGATTGCTGGCCGTGTGACTTCGCGGATCGGCAATGGGGCCAAAGATGTGCTGGATGTGGCCAAGGATAAGGCCGGCGACCATCGCACGCTCATCGCCGCCATAATCGCAGCGGTTGTCTTGTGGTTCGGGCGCGAGCCGATCCGCGACCTGTTCGACAGCCTGTTCGATCAAGAGCGCGATGCCCGCGATGCCCGTGATGCCAGTGCCGAAACCGGCGACTCAACCGACCACTCAACCGACGAAGACACCGCCAGCGCGGCGATTACCCAATCTGAAGACAATGATGGTATAGGCTTGCACGCATCCCCCAACGTGCACAGCGCACCACCCGGAGACCATGATGAGCACTGACCCTACCCCCGCCGATATCAAGCGCGATGAATTGCGCATCAAAATCGAGGCGAACGAGCGCCGCATTGCCGAGCGCAGCGTGGCCGAAAGCGTTGGCGAAGCCGCGCAGGCGGCGGTCGATTACACCAAAGCCAACCCGCTCAAGGTTGTCGGCGGGGCGATCGCTGTTGGCCTTGTGATCGGCATGATGACATCGCCGGGCCGCCGGGTCGCCGGCGCGGCCGCATCAAGCGCGGCAAATGCGGTGGGCGGTGCGGCCTCGGGCGCGGCCAAAGGGGTGAGCAGCGCAGCCAAGGCGCAGACATCCAAACTGACCCCGCTGATCGCTGATGCGGTGGTGGCGTATGGCATGAAACTGGCAGAAGAAGTGCTCAGCGGGGCGCGCGCCGGCCAGGACAAGTTCGAAGATCTCAGCGATGATGCCGCTGCCAAAGCGCGCAAAATTCGCCGCGAGGCCGGTTATGCCGCAGGCACGGCCGCGGATAAAAGCCGCGATGTCGCACGCCGCACCCGCCGCCGGGCCGAGCGCGCCGTGCGCGATTTGACCGAGAAGGTGAAGCATTAACCCCGAATAACCCCCCGCACAGCGCCGCGCTTTTACCCGGTCTGTGATGCACACGGCTTGTTTTGTGCGCAGCTTGCGCTAGAGGGGCGCGCTTCACCAGCAATCCTCCCCAAGGAAAACACAATGGAAGAAACAACTCCAGCTCAACGCCTCCACCTCGTTATGGGTGGACGCGTGACCGATCCGCGCGGCCATGAATTCGCCGATCCTGAAAGCATCCACGTCGTGGGCGTCTATAGCTGTTACGACAATGCCGTTGATGCGTGGCGCGCACAGGCGCAGCGCACCGTTGACGATGCCGAAATGAAATATGTCGTGGTGCCGATCCACAAATTGCTCACCCCCGACACCTAAATCGGGGTCAAGGGCCAGATATGACCTATACGATCCGGCCCTTTGAGCCATCGGACGCGGGCGCGTTGAGCGACATCGCATTGGCGGCGATCCGCAATATCGGCGCCAATGCCTATAACAGCGCCCAAATCGATGCCTGGGCCGGCCGCCATGGCGGGGCGGACATGTACCGCCAACGCGCAGAGGCCGGCCATGTCATCTTTGTCGCGGTCGATGAAGGTGATCGGCCCGTGGCCTATGCTCTGATTGAGCCCGATGGCCATCTCGACCGGTTGTACAATCACCCCGATCACACCCGCCAAGGTTTGGCGCAGCTATTGCTGCGCGCAGCCGAGATCTATGGCCGCGACCTTGCGATGACGCGGCTTTACACCGAGGCAAGCGAGCTCGCCCGCCCGAGCTTCGAGCGCGCGGGTTACACCGTGGTGGAACGGCGCGATTTCAGCATCGAGCACGAAGGCAAAGCCGTGCCGATCCACAATTACGCGATGGAAAAGACCCTCGATTGAGCGCGAGGCTCAAACGAACTCGATCTTGTCGACGAGGTAGAATTTGTCGCCGGCCGGGACCGTGACCTCGATTTCGTCTTCGACCTGCTTTCCGATCATGGCGCGCGCCATGGGCGAAGAGTAGGAAATCCGCCCCTTGCTGGCATCCGCTTCGGTCTGGCCGACGATCTGGTATTTGACCGGCTTGTCGTCTTCGTCGAGCAACGTCACCGTGGCGCCGAAGATGATCTTGTCACCCGACAAGGTGGTGGGATCGATGATCTGGGCGCGGCTCACTTTGTCTTCGATATCGGCGATTTGCGCCTCAACCTGACCCTGACGTTCCTTTGCGGCGTGATATTCCGCATTTTCGGACAGATCGCCATGCGCGCGCGCTTCTTCGATCGCGTCAACGATCCGGGGGCGTTCCTCACGCAGAACCTTGAGGTCAGCGGTGAGCGCCTCATACCCTTCTGCCAGCATTGGAACCTTTTCCATCGTCGCCATTCGTATGTCTTTCTCTTACTTGCCGCTGCCTCTCGACCTTTAAAACCGGTTGAAAAATCGGGAATTTTCAACCTCAACCGCTCTATCAAGAGCAGTTTTACTTGGTCGAAATGTCGGGAGGAACGGCGTCAATGCTCATGTATAATAGTCTTGCAACGACCGGACTTCAAGCTGTGATGGTGCAATTGCTGCAATTGTGGCCGCTGCGGCGCGCGATGCGGCGGCGGTTGTGTAATAGGGAAGCTTCTTTTCCAGCGCCGCCTGACGGATCGATTTTGAATCGAGCAGCGACTGCCACCCCTCGGTCGTGTTGAAGATCAAGGCGATCTCCCCATCGATGATTTTGTCGACAATATGCGGCTGCCCTTCGGCCACTTTATTGACCTTTTCAACGTCAAGCCCCTGATCGCTCAGGTATTTTTGGGTGCCCGATGTTGCCACCACTTTGAAACCTTGCGCGATCAAATGCTCCACTGCGGGCACGATTTGGGCTTTGTCGGAATTCTTGACCGAGACAAACACCGTCCCCTCACGCGGCAAGGCCATGCCTGCGCCCAATTGCGATTTGAGGAAGGCGGCCTCGAAATTGCGGTCGATCCCCATCACCTCGCCGGTTGATTTCATTTCCGGCGACAAAACCGGGTCGGCGCCCGGGAAACGGCCAAATGGGAACACCGCCTCTTTGACCGCCATATAATCCAGATCGCGTTTGAACCGTTCGAAATCGGCCAGTTTCTCGCCCGCCATCACCCGCGCGGCAATCTTGGCCACCGGTTGGCCGATGGCCTTGGCCACAAACGGCACAGTGCGGCTGGCGCGCGGATTGACCTCGATCAGATAGACCTCGCCATCTTTGACCGCGAATTGCACGTTCATCAGGCCGCGCACTTTGAGCGCCATCGCCAAAGCCTCGGCCTGGCGTTCCATCTCGGCGATGATTTCGGGCTCGAGCGAATAGGCCGGCAGCGTGCACGCGCTGTCGCCGGAATGGACCCCGGCCTCCTCGATATGCTGCATCACGCCGGCAATGCGGACCTCGTCCCCATCGCACAAGGCATCGACATCGCATTCGATTGCATCGCGCAAATATTGGTCGACCAAAACCGGGCTTTCGCCCGACACATTGACCGCAGTGTTGATATAATCATCCAATTGCGCCTCGGAATCGACGATTTCCATCGCCCTGCCCCCCAACACAAAGGATGGGCGCAAGAGCACCGGATAGCCGATCCGCGCCGCCACCGCTGCGGCTTCGTCGCGGGTGTGGGCAATGCCGTTATCGGGTTGTTTCAAGCCCAGCTTGTCGACCAGCTTGGCAAAGCGTTCGCGGTCCTCGGCATGGTCGATCGCATCGGGCGATGTGCCAAGGATCGGGATCCCTGCATCTTCGAGCGCCTGCGCCAATTTGAGCGGGGTTTGCCCCCCGAATTGCAC
>JABSPI010000237.1 GCA_013214365.1 Erythrobacter sp. | reverse complement strand
ATGCCAGCAGGCGGCGGCTTTAGTTGCGATTTACGGCCCTTTGCCCTTAAATCCGTTACTGCATCACGCCGCCGCTTTGCCTCTTCTAAATCTCCATCGATTATTGCAAGGCGCTCGGCCTCCTGTTGAGCCCATAACGAATTGTCAAAATCGTTTCGCTTCGTGATGTATGCGCGCTCAGGTTTTAAAACCGCTTGGTGTTTCATTAGGCCACCCCCTCGCTATAAAGCGCTAAAAACAAGACCAGAAACACTATTCCAAAGGCCAAACCGGCATTGCGTTGTACGTCTTTATTCATGCCGCATCCTCCAAAAGTGGCGCGCCGTAAGCTTCTTCGTAATCTTGCAACGCGTCTTCGATGCCGTGCGGCGCATAGCGCTTGATGAACATAAAAACGCCCGGCTGACTAAGGCCAAGCTTTTCAGCTGCCGCGACTTTAGTTTTTGATTGGCTAATCACTCGCAGGCGATGCAAAACCCGCCCAGGGTCCAAAGCTATTCGCCTGTTGCCATCTTTAAGGACTTGAAGCGTTTCCGGGGAATGACGCCGCAAATAATAGATCGCACCCGGCACAGATATGCCTATAGCTTTTGCAAAATCTGTTACGTTGCCCTGCTCCGAGATAATATCGCGCGCAACACGAAGGCGCTGGCGCTTCAACAAATAGCTTTCGGCGTCTGTCGGCCTTCCGATAAATCGTGTCATGCTGCCATGCTCCATGCTTTGCCCTGAACATCTTGTTCGTCTGCAAGTGCAATTTTCTCGAAATGTTCTTTTGTCCACCGCTCGCGGGCTTTGTCTCGCCCGTGCATGACAGACGTGTGATCACTGTAGTGAAGTATGTTTGCAATTTTTCGGAGACTTAAGCCGTGCGCCCTCAGATAGGCGCAGGCGTACCAGCGAGGCTCTACCCAATCCTTGAACTTGCCTTCAGTTGCTTTTAAGTTCACTTCTGGAATAAAGCGGCCAAAATATTGAGTTGCTTTTTCCGCAGCTAGTTCTCGCCACTTTTTCTCGGCGTTAGCTTTTATAATTTCTGTATTTGGTTTCATGCCCCCTGGCCTCCTTCGTTATGCTCTGCCGCAATGGCTTCGTTTAAATGTGAAATTTTGAGATCAATCGTTTTCGCGTGATCGGTGACAAGTTTGAGGAACTGACCGGGCGTCGGTCGAAACGTATCAACTGGCTCGCGCAATACTCGCTCAACTGCGTGCTGAATGCTAAGTTTTGGCTGGCCGTGGAGCAAAACCATGTAAGCTTTGCCGGAAGCGTCTTCAGTCCCGCTCTGCGCGGGTCGGGATGCGACTGGCTTGATAAGCGCAGCCAACTCAGCTGGCGAGCTTGGCGGTGACAACATGGCTGTCAACATCGATTGTGATTGGATCGCCTCGCTCATGGGCACTTGCAGAATATGACCGCGCTGAGTGAAATTCTTGCCGGTCTCGTCCCGATAGTGTCGCATGGTCAAGGATGTCAGCGGCTTCCTCAATTCCTCGGATGAACGCGCTAGTGTCAGGTGTGTGCTGTCGTCGGCCAGGGCGGGCGCGTTGCTGCTTGCGCTCTGACTTCCATTTGACTGTGTTGCGGCACCATGTCCGCCAGCTTGCGGACCAGTCTTTCGAGATGGTTCCTTTGGCAACGTGGTAATCACGGAACTGATCGGCTTCATGGTTGATCTCCTGAGAGGTTAATCCGTTCTTGCTGGCGTGAGCGTAATCGGTCGGCGTAGGTGCCCATGCCTCAGACATGCGACTTCCCCGCTTGGTGACTTTTTTGGCTTTCGGAGGAGTGGGCGCGTCTTGCGCGCTAACAATAGCGTTAGCTATTGGTTTATTATCTGGTTTACTATCTGGTAATGGTTTGCCCTTTTGGGCAACTGGACTTGCCTTTTTGGGCAACTGCATTTGCCCTTTTGGGCAATTGGCTGATTTCACTACAGCTTCAGCGACAAATGAATACCATTTCGTTCGGTCTCTACCCTGCTTATTGAAATTGCCAGACACGATCAGACCGGCACTTTCTAGCTTGTTCAAAGCTGTCCGAATTTGCTTTGCTGAAAGGTAAGGAAACAGCTCTTTGAAGGCCGATACAGAATTGTAGGTCCAGTGCCGATCTTCATGAAAGTGAGCACCATTCGCAGCGTTCTTTTCGCACCAGTGCGCAATGTTGTATGCGATGGTAGCGGCAGGAACACCAACCATAGCAGCAACATCAGTATCGAAGCTGTGAACGCTCATGCCTCACCATCCTTGCACTTTGCGCGCTCATGCTTGTTATCCTTTCCGATGGCGCGAAACTTGTTTTGCAATGCGCGCTGCACTAATTCCCTGTCCTGCTTGTAAGGAAGGAGGCGAAGGTCTGTTGAGCGATAAAGCGCTTTAGCAAGCTTTTCTGGGATCATTTCTTGCGCCCCTGTTTGAAGGTTGAATGATTGTCTGGATTGGAGAGGGCTTGTTCGAATGCTTTCAGGGGGTCTGTGCCCTGCTGAATGAGCTTACGGCGCTCTTGATGGCCTTTGGCGTTTAAAGTCTTCATGCTGCAATCCCCGCCAAGTGATAAACCTGTTGAAGACGTCGGGTGGCCGCCATGCGCTTTTCGCCGCCGACGCGCACAAGCCCCATTTTCTCAAGCGTGTTCAGCCTTGCGCATACGGCTTGATTGACCACCCCTGCCCTTTGGCAAACTTCTTCGCGAGTGACCCCTTGGGGGCCAGCAGCAGCGACAACACCAAGTACGGTAAAGCATTGCTGGTTCAGCTTGCCTTCAATGAGGTGAGCAGCTTCTTCGCTGGTCTCTGTTCCGTTGTGAGGAGCTGGGCCGAAGTCAGGCTGGCTAGGGTCAGCGATCGGATTGTCCCGATGGTGAGCGCACACAGAAACGCGTTGCCCGCCAAACGTAATATCACAAACAGCAAGCTCGTATTTGCACGAGTAAGCGCACATTTGACAGCTTTTGTTTGTTGGAGCCCCCTGAGACATTTATGCTGCCTCAGAATGGCGGCGCTCCAAACGATCAATTAGCTGCGCAGCCGTGACCGCGCCTTCTGTTTGATCGGAAATAGCCCGAAGCGTTGAAGTGCTGAAATCACCATCGCCCTTTAGAAGGCGATAGACAGTGACATACGAGAACGGAGCACCCTCACAAAAGGTTTTCACGTTCATGCCTTTGGCCTTGAGCCAGATGCGTAGCGGATGTGTCATGCCGCTCATTTAAGCCAAACTGAAATTTAAGGCAAGTGAAAATTTAAGTTTGCCGAAGTAAACTAGTTTTCATATTTGCTGTAGAATAGGCTATGGCTGATCATCACATACGCGCATGGCGAAAATCTCGGGCGCTGACACAAAAGCAGCTGGCCGAACGCATGGAAAAAGAACCGGGCGAACAGCTCATGTCATACGTAACGGTGAGCAATATTGAACGAGGGGACCAATCCCCCACCCTCGAACAGCTAAATGCCTTTGCCCTAGCGCTAGATGTTAGCGTCACACAGCTCATAGAGCACGACCCCGGCAAGGATGGCGAGATTGTAGACCTCTTGCGCCTTATAAATGATGAGAATCGGGCAACCGTCATTGCAATGATAAAAGCAGCCGTGGCAAAATAATTTCAATCTGAGTTAAATTTCAGGTTGACTTAAATTTTAGCTAGGCTTAAAAGTGTTCTCAACAAATGAGGACACACATGCCAACACAATCTTACATAGAAGCACATGAGCTTTACGCCGCTTATCAGGCTGTTTGCCTGAGTGGCGCAGGCCTAGCAGAGCTTAAGACACTTGCGCACTACGACGTAGACGCAACTGAAGATGACGCTGAAGAGCGTATCATAGAGATTATCGAAGACGAGTGCGCCAGTGAGGCTGCTTCTAACGCTTACAAGATTGAGCGGGAGGCTGCGTGATGGGCGCTCGACTAAAGCCCTGCCCGTTCTGTGGCGGTGAAGCTCGTTTGGTTGTGAAAAAAGGTCGAAACGCGATCCACTCATATTGGTACCGCGAGAAAGTCATCTGTAAACGTAAATCTTGCAGCGCTTCTGGTCGAACAGAAAAGCGTCCTGGTATTGCAGTCGCAAAGTGGAACAAGCGCCCCGAAGAAGACCGCCTCAGCGAGGTTCTTAGACTCGTCGATGAGCAGTGTCTAGTGAATGCCGAAGACGAGTTGGGGGGTTTGCAATCGTGACCCCCATCCAACCAATCCCCACATGGGAAGACATCAAGCAAGCTATCAATGAGTCATATGAAGCTCACGAGCGCTGGCATGCTGACCAAACGCCTGAGAACTGGTGTCGCTACATGAGCGCCATTGAGCGCGTTTCCAGTCTAAACGCTCATCACTTTCACGCAACACTTATGGAGACTGAAATTGTTTCAATTAACTAATCACGTCGCCAGTCAGCCAATCGCTGACAAGCCATTCATTCGGCATCTTCAAACAGCCGACATCTTCAACGAATGCCAAGACGCTCGCCGCGCTGAAGCTGCCGCACTTGCTGCCGTGAACGCCGCAATGATTGAGCACGCAGAAGCGGTGAAACGCAAAGAAGCAGCAATCGCTAAGGCGAAGCTGATGGAAAGCATGGAAAGCATGGAGGGCTGGGACTGATGCATACCGAAGAAGAAGCAAAGAATCTGTGGTGTCCGCATGCCCCAAGATTGGGGGGGTGCTCCAAAAAAGCCTCGCTAAATCGCGACCATAAAGATTTTCCGCAAACGCCCTGCATTGCGTCTCAGTGTATGGCGTGGCGATGGGTTTGGCATCCTGCGGTTGTTGAAGAGCATAACCGTACCGCATCTCCTAGCAACCAAGGGCGGGCTAACGGCTACTGTGGACTGGCAGGCGAGCCATGACCCCCGAACAACGCGTCCATGTCGCAGAGCGAAAGCTAGCGATGCTCAATCAAGACAGAAAGCGAATTAACGACGCCGTGGAGGCTGCCGACTGGGAGCTTCACCGCGCGAAGATCGAACTGAATAAAAAGGAAGAGAAAAATGGCTGATACCGCAGAAATCATTGAGGCGCCGCAAACTGAGGTGGCTGTTCATTATGATTTGGAGGATCTTACGTTCGCCCAGCGTGTAGCGTTAGATCCATCAATCGACATTGAGCGGCTCAAGGCTGTGATCGAGATGGAGAACGCTGCGCAGGACCGCGAGGCCAATAAGCTGTTCGAAGCGGCATTTGCTGCCATGCAGCCAGACTTGCCAGCAGTCGCTAAGGCGGGCCAGGGCCAAAATAACTCTGAGTTTGCCAAGCTTGAAGCCATTCAGGCCGCAGCGCGCCCAATCCTGCAAAACCACGGGTTCAGCTACCGTTTCAAGCAACAGGACAAAGAGGGCGCAATCACTTTGCGATGCACGCTGTCTCACATGAGCGGCGGCAGCGACTTTGACGAGATGACCTTGCCTTATGATGTGGGCGGACAGAAGAACGCTGTTCAAGCGCGCGGCTCAACCGTTTCCTATGGCAAGCGATACACGCTCTGCAACGTGCTGGGCATCCAGCTTGGCGGCGATGACAATGATGGCCAAACCAATCGCTCTGGCGAAACGCTCACGCCTGATCAGGTAAAGCAGGTTCGCGACCAGCTCGAAAAGCTAGGCCAGAACGATGACACCATCCTGACTTGGGCGGGGCAACGGGGCTTCGGAGCAACAGATCTTGAGAACGTCCCCGCTGAAGCTTTTGAAAAGATGATTGGCCAGCTCAATCACTGGGTCAAAGTGCGGAGTAAGGCTAATGGATAACCCGCAGGAAGCCGCAGCATGGGTTGCAAAGCGGGTCGGCAAGGTAACGGCATCAAGCTTGTACAAGGTCGCTCGCCGCAAGAAGGACGGCACCCCTTACGCTGATTATGAAAACTATCGGGCTGAGATAGCGCTTGAGCGTCTAACAGGTCGCGCAGCAGATCACTTTGTCACGCCAGCAATGGAAGTCGGAACAGCTCGCGAGCCTGAAGCTGCCTTCGCCTATTCGATGGAAACGGGCGTGAATCTGGCATTCTCTGACTTTGTGCCTCACCCTACGATTGAAGCGATGGGCGCAAGCCCTGACCGCCTTGTGGGCGCTGACGGGCTTGTCGAGATTAAATGCCCTCAACCTAAAGCGCACTTTGATTTCCTTGTGACAGGCCTAATCAAGCCAGAATATTACTGGCAGTGCCAAGCGCAAATGGCCTGCACGGGCCGTAAGTGGAATGACCTGTTTTACTATAACCCGGACTTTCCGCCACATCTGCAAACTAAGCGCGTGAGAATTGATCGCAATGACGACGATATTCTAAACGCTGAAAGCTTGGTCATCATCTTTGATCAGGAGATTGAAGCAATGTTGGCCAAGCTTGCGACAGAGGAAGTGCTGGCAGCATGACCCGCAAAGGCGATTTCTCCGCACACGTTAAAAAGCTTGTACGTGAGCGCGCTAACTGGACCTGTGAGCTTCCAGGCTGCGATGCTTCAGCCATCGATGTCGATCATAAAATCCCACTGTGGCGCGGTGGCACCAATACACTCGATAACGCTCAGTTGCTTTGCAAGAAGCATCACGCGGCAAAGACCGCCAAAGAGGCACCAGAGCGCGCAAAAGCGGACCGTCAAGGAGGCCGTAAGGGGCAATATGCAAGACGCAAACGCGCAAAAGAAGAAGGCCGACACAAGAAGATTCAGTCTCGCGGCTTTCAGAGGCATCCAAAACTCAAACGAACCATCGGAGGCAAGCTCGTTGAACGAAATTAAGCAGAAATACGATGAGGCCATGCTGCATCAGGAGCGGGCCAGATACTACGCGGAGCGAGCGCGTAAGGCTTTTTTGGAGCTAGGATTACTAATTGAGCGAGGGGCAAAAAATGCAGATAACAACACAACAAGCTAGGCGTTTGGCTCATGTTGCTTTGCGTCAAGGCATTCTTGAGGGCGCAATGATTGGCGATTTAGACAAGCGCGCAAAAAAGCTTGTTGAGATTGTAGGCAATGAAACGCCGATTGATCCAGACACGCCGCAATGGTGGGTCGTAACGCATGCGCCTTACCGAATGCTAACAGCAAAAAGTTTTGGCCAAGATCAGCAAGCCGCAATGGATTTTGCAGAATTACAATCATGGTCGTTATGGGCTGTTGTTCATGCTGTGGATTGGCAGAACGTTGAGCGCCATCGCATCGACAAAAAACCGAAAGACGAAAGATGACTGATTTAGATGAGCTGAAGGCGAACGCAATCGCGGCGCTTATGGCATTTGTAAAAGTAGCGCCAGACCCATCATGTGCGCACATGGATTGGCCGGGCGCGGTGTTGGACCTAATCGAGCGACTAGAGACGGCAGAAGCCGATAATGACCGTCTGCGGGAGGCTTTGAAGCCGTTTGCGAAACTGGCGAACTGCGAACACTACAGCACACTAGCGCTTGGCGCGGACATGGATGACTGGCCGGTCAAGTACACTGAAGGCCTAACGCTCGGCCACCTCCGCAACGCAAGCCGAGCCCTTGGAGGGGGGCATGAGTGAGTTTCCAAAGCGTTGGTCCTCGCGTCGCGTAAGGTGGCACACAGCCTTGGCTGAAGAGTTGATCCAACGTGGTTTCCGTCCGTCAGACGCGGCGTACGCTTCACGCATGGCGCTCAGCGATGCCCGCATCAGGTTTGGCGACAAAGACTACGATTGGGGGCCGGACTCTATCCAGATTTTTGTGCAGGAGCTTTCGAGACAATGACTGACACACAAGCAGAGCTGAGAGAGAAGATCGCTCGCGCTTTGTACGAGAAGCATCATCCAGACAAAATGTACGACACTATGGGCTGGCAAGCTTGCGCATTCTTTGACCGTGTCCGCCCCTCAAAGGACGGTGAGTCAGAATGAAACCCATGTTGACCATACGTGAGACCGCAGAACTGCTCAGCATTGGTGAGAGCAGCGTGCG
>JABSPI010000236.1 GCA_013214365.1 Erythrobacter sp. | reverse complement strand
TTCACCTATAATATCTTTCCCAATTTCGCCCCGTGGATCGGCTATCTCCCCACTCTGGTCTATCGCTGGTTGCCCGGCGACACGCCTGATTGGTGCATTATGGAAATCCGCCTCTTATTCCCCACCCCCAAGGGCGAGCCGCGCCCGCGCGCGGTCGAGATGACCTTCATCCCTGATGAGGAACCCTTTGCCTGGGCGGCGGACAAAATGGGCGAACAATTGGCCAATGTGTTCGATCAGGACATGTCCAACTTGCCCCATGTCCAGACGGGGATGAAAAGCATGCGCGACGGGATGATGGAGCTGGGCCATTATCAGGACAGCCGGGTGCGCCATTTCCAGACCACTTTGCGCAAATATATCGACGGCGAGCTGCCCGCCTGACATAGAGGCGCGCATGGATGTACAGATCGATTTGTCGGGGCGCACCGCGCTGATCACGGGCGCCTCGTCGGGGCTGGGTTCGCGGTTTGGCCGGATCCTCGCCGCCAATGGCGCCAAGGTGGCCTTGGGCGCGCGGCGCACTGACCGGCTTGAGGCGCTGGCCCGCGAGATCGGGCCGCCTGCACATCCCATCGCCATCGATGTCGCGCGCGAGGCGGATATCATCGCCGGATATGACGCCGCCGAGGCCGCATTGGGACCGGTCGACACCGTCATCGCCAATGCCGGGATCGATGGCGCAGGGATGATGAGCGACATCACCGAAGACGAAATCGAGCGCACTTTGGCGATCAATCTCAAAGGCGCGATCCTGACCGCGCGCGAAGGGGCGCGGCGGATGATGGCGCGCGGCACGCAAAAGGGGCGGATCGTGATGGTCGCCTCGATCACCGCTTTTGACCCTGCCCCTGGCCTGGTGGCCTATTCGGCCAGCAAAGCGGGCGTGGTGCAGGCCGCCCGCAGCATGGCGCGCGAATGGGCGCGGCATAATATCTGCGTCAACACCATCTCGCCCGGCTATATCCGCACCGCGATCAATGATGCCTGGTTCGACACCGAAGCCGGGCACAAACAGATCAAAAGCTTCCCCAAACGCCGGCTGATGGGGGAAGAGGGGCTCGATGGCCCGCTCTTATTCCTGTGTTCGGATGCAGCCGAATTCGTCACCGGCAGCGATTTCGTGCTCGACGACGGACAAACGCTCTAGCGCGTGCATAACGGGCGCGGTTGGCGTGCGCACGTAAGGTGGGGCCATGGCATGGGGCGCGGCCGCCCCAAGGCGGAAGAAAAGCTGCAAATAATTTCTTCCATTAAACCTGCGCGCGGCTATGCTGCGCCGTCAACGCTATCACATAGGTTTTACTTGGGGGACATTGCGGTCTTATGAGTATTGAACGGCCATCTATTGGGAAATTCGTCGGACGCAGCCCGCGTGCATTATGGGCTCGGCTGGCGATCTGGGCCCCGCTGGCGATTTTGGCGCCGCTCGCGCCCGGCCCGCTGCTCTTGCCCGCGCTCGCACAAACCAGCGCGGTTACCCCGCCACCCCTTAGCGCCTATGGCGAGCTGCCCGATGTTGAGCGCGCAGCGATTTCGCCATCGGGGGACCGGGTGGTGTTGCTGACCAAGGTCAGGGGCGAACGCGTCCTGCTCGCGATCCAGGATCAAACCACGCCTTTGCGCGTGGTGCGGGTGGGCGATATGAAAATTCGCTCGGTCCGCTGGGTCGGCGAGGACCGGCTGCTGCTGATTGCGGGCGAGACGATCGACCTGCCCGCCAATTTCACCACCGACAAATACGAAGCCAATGTGGCCCAGATCATCCCGGTTGATGACCGGGCGCGCGGCGGCGTCGTGTTTGCCGATGACCCGCGTTATTTTGACGGGATCATCGGCAATTACGGCGTGCGCGAGATCGACGGCGAATATTACGGCTTTTTCGGGACGATGGAATTTGTCCGGGGCGACCGCCGCACCGGGAGCAGACAGTGGAGGTTTGATCACGGCAGGCCATTTTTGTACCGCGTCAACCTGCATGATTTCGATGTCGAAAGGGTGGATGGACCGGCCCGCGAGGGCCATTCGCGCGACCGTTTGATCGATGCGCGCGGCGCGCTTGCTTTCACTCTCGACGTCAATGACAATAGCGGCGCCTGGCAGATTTCCAACCGTTCGGGGCGAAAGATTGCCGAGGGCAAGCAGGCACGCGGCGCGGTCTGGCTGGTCGGGCTCAATTATGATGGCAGCCAGGCGATCTATGCCGAACGCGGCGAGGATCGCACCTATTATTGGGAGATCGGTCAAACGGGCGGCGAGCCTGCGGCCTTTCTCGATGATGTCGATTTTGAACAATTGTTCTTTGACCGGGCCACCGGCCATTTGATGGGCTACACGATCGGCGAGGGGGAAACCGAGCGCCATGTGTTTTTTGACCCCGCGCTCGAAGACAAAGCCGAACGGGTGCGCCAGGCGTTCAGCGGCGGCGAGAGCTGGATCTCGGGCTGGACCTCGGATTTGAGCGATGTGATCGTGCGAACCAGCGGCAATGGCGATTCGGGCACGATTTACGGGGTCGATCTGGCCACCAATCGCGCCAATGCGCTGGCCTATGCCCGGATTGCGATCGAACCGCAGCATGTCGGGCCGATCTCGACCTTTGCCTACACCGCGCGCGACGGGCTGGAGATGGACGGGATCTTGACCACACCGCCGGGTGTTGAGCCGCAAAACCTGCCGGTTGTGGTGTTACCGCATGGCGGCCCGCACAGCGCCGATCTCCCGGTTTTTGACTGGTGGGCGCAGGCCTTTGCGGCGCGCGGCTATGCCGTGTGGCAGCCCAATTTCCGCGGCAGCACCAATCGCGACACCGCTTTTGCCCGCGCCGGCTATGGCGAATGGGGCCGCAAGATGCAGACCGACAAGACCGATGGTCTGATGGCTTTGGCCGAGGCGGGGATTGTCGATCCCGAGCGCGCCTGCATCGTGGGCGCATCCTATGGCGGTTATGCCGCTTTGGCCGGGGTGACGATCGAACAGGGGATTTACCGCTGCGCGGTGGCGGTCGCCCCGGTCAGCGATCTGCGCGCCATGTACCGCGAGGATTACCGGGCCAGCGGGCGCGATCGCACCACCAAAGTGGCGCTGCGCGAACAATTGGGCGATCCCGATTTGTGGGATGCGGTTTCGCCGCGGCGATTGGCCCAGCGCGCCGATGCCCCGATCATGTTGATCCACGGGGTCGACGATACAATCGTGCCCTATTCGCATTCGACCCAAATGGCCGACAAGCTCGATGATGCAGACAAGCCGTATGAATTGGTGACGCTGGACGGGGAAGATCACTGGCTGTCTTTGTCGCTCACCCGCCAGCAAATGCTCGCCAATGCGATGCGCTGGGTGGAGACGCACAACCCCGCCGATTGAGCCGCATTGCACGGGGGCCGGATGCGCATGTGCGCGGGCCCCGTTTGGGCGGGCCTGTGACGCTCGGCATTGCCGGCAGGAATTGGGCCGTGGATGGCGGCCATTTTCCTACATCGCCGCGCGGTGCTAGCTTCGCTCCGCCCCCTTCATGCGTGCGCGCGATGGCGCAAGTTGAGAGCGCGCGCGCTGGATGTGTTTCATCAACTTGCGGCCCAAAAACAGGCTCAAGCTTTGGCGGCAACCTCGGCGGGGTCGAAATAATGGATCCGCAATTCTTTAAGCAGGCCATCTTCGAACCGGCCCATTTCATTGACGCTCTGGGCAAAGGTTTCCCCGGTGCGTTTGGAAGTCATGGTGAGGGTCAAGACCACCACGCCATATGTGTCGCCCCCGGTGATGTCGTGGATTTCAACCTCGGCCTTGGCCCAAGTGCCATACATCGCCTCGGCGCAGGCTTTGAGCGCATTCTTGCCCCGCCATTGCCCGCCAAAGGGCAGGCATGGCGCCTCGTAGAGGACAAAATCGGGGTGGATCAACCGCTCCACCGCGTCCCAATCGCGCGCGCCTGCGGCGGCATAGACCGCGCCAAGCGCCTCGCGCGGGCTGGTCATAGCCGGCGCCTCATTCGATCGTTCCGATAACCGCGCCGACCTTGTATTTAACCCCCTCTTCGCCGGTCGGACGGATTGTGCCGGTCGCCTGAGCCTCGATCTCGACCGTGGTTTTGTCGGTTTCGGCCATATAGATGATGTCGCCTTTTTCGACCTGTTCGCCATCGCCGAACATCCATTCCGACAAGGTCACCTCGGTCGCGCTCATGCCCAGCTTGGGGATGCGGATTTCCTCAGCCATATTCGCGCACCCTCACATCTTGCCCATGCTGGCTTTGATCTGGTCGACGATTTCCTGCTTGGTCGGGATCCAGGCCTGCTCGAGATGGGTGGCAAAGGGGACGGCGGAAAATGTGCCCCCGATCCGGCGCACCGGGCCTTTCAAACTGTCCCAGCATTTCTCCTGGATCGTGGCGGCGATTTCTGCCCCGGTGCCAAACGGACGCACCGCTTCGTGCAGGGTCAATGCGCGCCCGGTCTTGGCGACAGAGGCAAGCACGGTCTCCTCATCATAAGGTGCGATCGTGCGCAGATCGACGACCTCGACGCTGATCCCTTCCTTTTCAAGTTCACCCGCCACTTCGAGCGCGTCGAGCACGGTTCGGCCATAGGTGATGAGCGAGATATCATTGCCTTGCTTGGGCACCGCCGCTTTGCCCAAAGGCACGCGGTAACCGGGCCCCGGATCCTCGCTGGTGAGGCCGTAGCACAGGATGTTTTCGATGAAGACCACCGGGTCATTGGCATCAATCGCCGCGCGCATTAGCCCGCGCGCATCGGCGGCATTAGAGGGGGTGACGACATGCATGCCCGCGACATGGGCGAACCACGCCTCGAGCATATCGGAATGCTGCCCGCCAAAGCCCACGCCAACCCCGGTCGTGGTGCGGATGACAATCGGACAGGGGGTTTGCCCGCCACTCATAAACCGCAATTTGGCCGCATGGTTGACGATCTGGTCCATGCACACGCCGACAAAGTTCATCAGCATGATCTCCGCGATCGGACGTTGCCCGGCAAGCGCGGCCCCGACCGCTGCACCGATAATCGCGGTTTCCGAGATCGGCGTTGCGCGAATGCGGTGTTCGCCATATTTTTCCGTCAGGCCCGAGGTGACCTTGAACACCCCGCCGCCCTGTTTGGCGGAGACATCTTCGCCGAGGCAAAACACCCCGTCATCTTCCGCCATAGCTTCGTCGATGGCTTTGTTGAGAGCCTCTGTCATGGTGATCTCAGCCATTATGCGGTCTCCTCCAGCACGTCTTTGTAGATTTCGTCCGTGTCTGGCAGCGGCGCATCAAGCGCATGCTGAACCGCGGCGTCGATTTCGGCGTCGATCGTGGCAACAATCGCATCGAGCTCTTCTTCGGTAAACTGCCGCTCGAGCATGACCTTGCGCAATTTGGGCAGCGGGTCCTCGGCTGCCATTTCAGCCAGATGCTCTTGGGGCATGTAAGAAAAATCAGAGCCGAAGAAATGGCCCATCATGCGGTAACACATCGCCTCAACCAGAACCGGCCCTTTGCCGCTGCGCGCATGTTCGACCGCGTCGGCCATAGCGGGATAGATGGCGTTTACATCATTGCCATCGACCCGCACGCCTTTCATCCCATAGCCATCGGCGCGCGCTGCTATGCTGGTGCTGTCGGTGTGGTCGGCAAAGGCGGTGTGCTCGCCATAACGGTTGTTCTGGCACAGGAAGATGACCGGCAATTTGTACAATTGCGCCATATTCATCGCTTCGTGAAAGCCGCCAATATTGGCGGCGCCATCGCCAAAGCTCACCAAAGTCACGCGGCCATCGCCCTTATTCTGGCTGGCCATGGCAAGCCCGTTGGCGATGGGAATGCCGCTGCCCACCACTCCGGTGGTCACCATGATGCCGGTGTCCGGATCGGTGATATGCATTGTGCCACCTTTGCCCTTGCAGGTGCCGGTCGCCTTGCCCAGGCATTCGCCCCACCATTTCTCGATCGGGATGCCCTTGGCGGTTTGCTCGCCCTGGCCGCGATAGGTGCACACGACGTAATCATCATCTTGCAAGGCCGCCATTGCTGCGGCGGAGACCAGTTCCTGACCGCGCACGCAATAATACATGACCGCGACCTTGCCCTGCATCAGCAATTCGCGGAACTTTTCGTCGGTCCGGTTCACCTTCATGGTGCGGGTGTAGATATCGAGCAATTTGTCGCGGTCGATCGGTTCGGCGATGTCAGCCATCAGATAGGCCCCTTTCTGCTGGGAAATGTGCGTGTGTTTGCCGGTGCGTGCGACTTAGAATTGGACGCGCTGGGTAAAGCCGCCATCGACCACAATGTTTGATCCGGTCATGTATGGCACAGCCGGGCTCGCAACGAAGACAATCGCATTGGCGACCTCTTGGTCATTGCCGAACCGCCCCATCGGCATTTTGGCCAATGTCCCCTGGAACAATTCGGGCATCGCACCTTCGATGACCTCCCAATTGCCGCCGGGATAATAGATAGCCCCGGGCGAGACGCTGTTGACGCGAATGCCTTGGGGGGCCAGCGCCTGCGACAATTGCGATCCATAGGTGATCAGCGCCGCTTTCATTGCGTTGAAAGCCTGCGGAGCGATGAAGGTTTCAAGCGCCGCGGTTGAGCTCATAAAGACGATTGAGCCGCTGCTTGATTCGGCCAGATGCGGGGTCAAAGCCTCAACCCCGTTCACCGCGCCCATAATGTCCATGTCGAGCGTGCTCTGCCAATCGCCCGTGCCGCCAGTGCCCGAAGTGGATGCGGTGTGGATGAAGATGTCGCAGCCGCCCAGCTCGCCAGCGGCTTTTTCGAGCCACGCTTTATACGCATCGCCGCCAGTGGCCATATCGAACACTTCGGCGAACACTTTGCCTGGGCCAGCGGCGTCTATTTCCGCTTTGGCGGCTTCGATCTTGTCTTCCTTGCGGCTGAAAAAGGCGACATCGGCCCCCTCGGCTGCAAACAATTTGAGCGATGCAAGGCCCAGCCCATGCGCACCGCCATTCATGATGACTTTCTTGCCTTTAAGTCCAAGATCCATTGCCGCCTCTCCATCTTGTATCTGTGATTTGCCAGAGATAGCGGAGGCAAAGCCCTCAACGCACTCGTCAAAAGTGGGGGGGCTTTTGCAATGATCTGGGAATATTTGAGCGGCTATGTACGCGCAATAGCGGGGGCAAAGACTTGCTCGCGGCGCAGTACCGCAAGATGCCAACCACGATTCGGGCCGATGACATCGCCAAATCGGTAGGAAAAAAGCCAATTCGCTGGAAAAAAAGATGGTGCTGCTGGAGAGAATTGAACTCTCGGCCTCACCCTTACCAAGGGTGCGCTCTACCACTGAGCTACAGCAGCTAACCAAGGGCCCCGTTTAGAGGGCAGGCGCGCCCTATTGTCGCGTAGGCGCATAATGTCAAGCGGGGCTTGATGAGGACAGCAGATAGCGGCAAGGGATTTCACATGAATGAAGATGCAAGCAACAAAATGTCGCGCGAGGAGCGTCTGGCGGCAAAGCTGCGCGAAAATCTGCGCCGCAGAAAGGCGCAGGGGCGCGAAATGAAAGCCGAATCGCTCGACAATGCCCTTCCCAAGGACAAAGACGACAGCTAACGCGCGTGTCAGATCATTAAGGCTCCGCCCGCTGGAAGAGCCACCCGGAAGACCGGAGAGAAAATGCCCAAATTGATTCTTGTTCGCCATGGCCAAAGCCAGTGGAACCTCGAAAACCGCTTCACCGGATGGTGGGATGTTGACCTCACCGATCAGGGCGTTGCCGAAGCCAAGGCGGCAGGCACGCTTATGAAGGACAAGCAGGTCATGCCAAGCGCCTGCTTCACCTCGTTGCAAACCCGGGCGATCAAAACGCTCAACCTCGCATTAGAGGAAATGGGCAGATTGTGGTTGCCGGTGACCAAAGATTGGCGCCTGAACGAACGCCATTATGG
>JABSPI010000235.1 GCA_013214365.1 Erythrobacter sp. | reverse complement strand
TGACCTTTGGCTATGCCTTTACCGATTCCACCAACAACCGCGATGTCGCTTCCTCGACCGCTACATCGTCTTATGACCGTACGGCAGCGTTTGACCGTCAAAACCCGGCGAACTCGACCTCGAACTATGAAACGCGGCACAATTTCACCGCAACCATGTTCCTGCGTGAAGAGTTCTTCGATGGCTTTGACACCGGTCTGGGCATTTTCTTCCGCGCGCGTCAGGGCCGGCCTTACAGCCTGACCTTTGATGGCGGCGGGGTGTTCAACGACAGCGCTTCGGGCAGCGACAATGCTCTGCTCTACATCCCCACCGGTGTGAACGATCCGAACCTGTCGCCTCTGTCCGACCCGGATGCTGTTACCGACCTGCTCAACTACCTCGACACCAGCGAAGTTGGTGCGGCGTGTGATTTCGAACTGGGCCAGTCGATCAAGCGGAACACTTGCCGCAATGATTGGCACTACGATCTCGACCTGCGGTTCAGCCAGGAATTGCCCTTTATCGGTAGCCTGACCGGGCTCGTTGACGACCGGATCGAAGTGTTCGCCGATTTCGAAAACTTCCTCAACCTGCTCGACAGCGGGGCGAATATCCGTCGCACCCGTTCGAGTTTGGTCGATCTGGTCGATGGCGATGTTGACGATCAAGGCCGTTACATCATCGACGGTTTCCGTCCTGATGATCGCAACCGGATCTCGATCTCCAGCTCGGCTTGGCGGATCCAGCTTGGGGCGCGCTACGAATTCTAATTCGGACGCACCCAATCATATCAAACACAAGACGGCGGGACCTTCGGGTTCCGCCGTTTTTGTATGCGCCAAGATGGCGTTGATGGCCCAAGACCCGCGTCGATGACGTTGTGATGGTGATGCAGAGTGAGGGGCAGTGCGCCTGTCCAACTAGTCCGGCGCGCTGCGCTCTTGTGTCTCGTGCGCTTCGGCCACGCTGAGCAATTCGAGCGCGAGCGCGGCGCGCACTTCGCCGGCCAATGGCATGCGCAAAGCGTGTTCGAGTGCGGCGGCCTGATCGCCCAATTCCGGCTCGTCAAAAATCGCCGCGGTCCCGGCCAATTTGTGGACCAGCCGGGTGAGGTCCTCATGCGCTTGCTGCGCGCTCTCATTACCCTTGCCCTCATTACCTTTGCCCGTTTCGCCATTTTGGGTGTCGCCACCCGTCTCTAGCGCGCTTGGCTCCAGCGCGCCCGTTTCTAGAGCACGGCGCACCGCTTCGACCGCTTCGTGCCTGCGCTCCTGCCAGCGTTTGAGCACAGCGGGCGAATGGCGGCGCGGCGCCATTGGCGGGGTTGGGGGGCGCCGGAAGGCGGCCGCGGCCGGGGCTGCATTGGGTCCGGTTTGCGGGGAATGGGTCTGCGGCGATTGGGGGGCGGTGTATGGCGACACATTCGCGCCCCTCGCCGCGCTCATCCCTTTGGCGTTTCGGGTCCATGACGGGGCCGGGCGCGATGTGTCGATGATCTTGGTCTCGATCAATGCGGGCGCCCCTTCCATCGTCGCTTCGATTGTGTCCTCAACTGTGCCTTCAACTGTGCCCTCAACTCTACGGGGCCGTGATGCGCTATCACCGGGTGCCGTGATCGGGGGCGACCCGTTGAGGTTCTGCTCGCTTTGCCCCGGCTCCATCCGGTCATCATCCTGCGCGACAATCCGCGTCGGCAACCAACGCTGCAATGCCCGCGCCAGATCGGCAAACACAATCGGCTTGGCCAGATGCGCCTGCATTCCGGCGGTGCGCGCGGCGGCGATGTCTTCGGGAAAGGCATTGGCAGTGAGCGCGATGATCGGCAATTGGTCGGGTCCGATCCCGTCTTCGCGGATCGCCCGGCACGCGGCATAGCCATCGCAGCCGGGCATCTGGATATCCATCAGCACCAGATCAAACGGCCGGTCGCGCATTATCGCATCGATCACCATCGCGATCGCTTCGTTTCCATCATAGGCGATCTCAACGCTCTGGCCGCAGCGCTCGAGCATTTCGGCCCCCAGCATTCGGTTGACGTCGTGATCTTCGACCAACAGGATCCGCGCCGCCGGCGGCATAATCGCCATGGCTCCGGCCAGCTTATTCCGCTCATCCCGTCCATGCGGCATGTCAGGGCCCATTTTTGGCGCGTGATCTGCGTCTGATGGCGGATCTTGGCGGTCGCGCGGCGCGCTGGTGTGTGACTCGATCTGTTGGTCCATCTGTTGATCGGCATCGGGCGCTTCGACAAATGTGGCGGGCAGGCTCAAACGGAATACTGAGCCGCGATCGGGCGCGCTTTGGGCATGGATCGACCCGCCCAGCAAATGGGCCAATTGGCGGCTGATCGAGAGGCCAAGACCGGTCCCGCCAAACCGCCTTGCGGTGCTGCTTTCGGCCTGGGTGAAGGGGGCAAAGATCCCTTCGAGGCGATCGGGTGCGATCCCGATCCCGCTGTCCGTGACCGCGATGGAAATCTCGCTCTCCCCATATTCGAGCGCGATTTGCACCGCGCCGGTTTCGGTGAATTTGACCGCATTGCCGACCAGGTTGAGCAGGATCTGGCGCAGCCGCATCCCATCGCTCATCACCCAGATGCGCGCCGGATCGACATCAGCATAGCCCGGCGCGCTCAGGCTCAGCCCCTTGTCCTGCGCCGCCGCCTGGTGGAGCGCGGCGCATTCCTTGATCGTCGCGATCACATCGACCGGCTCGTGTTCGATCACAATTTCGCGCGCTTCGATTTTGGACAGGTCGAGAATGTCATTGAGCAGCCGCATCATCGAACGCCCTGATTGCGCAATCATATCGGCATGGGCGCGGGTGTTGGCATCCAGATCGCCTTGCAACATCAATTCGGCAAAGCCGAGCACGCCGTTCATCGGGGTACGGATTTCATGGCTCATATTGGCGAGGAATTCGCTTTTGGCGTGGGCGGCCTGTTCGGCGGTGCGCCGGGCGCGGGTCAATTGCTGTTCCAGTTCGATCCTTTGGGTGACATTGCGCGCCGAAATCACCACCGTATTGCGCGCGCCATCAGGGCTAAGGGCAATCGCGCAATCGGCCTCGACATAGACCGCCGCGCCCGCCCCGTCGTCGCGGCACCGGCGAAAGGTCAATCGTCCCGTATTGCATGACCCGTCAAACAGGCGGGCGAGAAGAGCAGCGAACTCGGCCTGTGTCGGGGCGTCGATTGCGGCGGCGAATGCGCGCGTGGCCGGGTCATCCTTGCTCGGATCGGGCCTGATCACGTCTTGCGGGGCGATGCCCAACACATCCTCGACCGAAGGCGAGGCATAGCGGCACGCCCCATCGCGTCCGATCCACAGCACCGCATCGGTGATATTTTCGGTCAACAGGCTCAATTCGCTGCGGCTGCGGGCGAGAGCTTCGGTCATGCGGGTGCGGCCGGCCAGAATTGCGGCGATTGGCAGGCCGGTGAGGAAATTGGCAGCGATAAAGGCTTGCAGCAAATGGGTCTGCACCGCCGCGCCGGGCACTGCATTCACAATCGGCCCGATCCCGCGATAGGTCATCACCGCCCCCACCAGCGCGAGCGCGGGCACATACAGCGCAGTGCCCAGCGCACCGATGCGAAACGCGATCAGCAAAGTGACCGGCGGCACCAGAAACATCAGCGGATAAAGGCTTTGCTGGAATACGAAATAAACCGCCGCCAGCCCGCCAGTGATCAGCAGGATGCGCTCTGCGAGGCTCGATTGCACCGGGCCGGGTTTGGCGCGCAGATATTGGGCAATCACCAGCGCGGCGGGCACGATCAAGATCATCCCCATACTGTCGGCCAGCATCCACGCCGCAAGCGCTGACCAGTCGGGCCCCAAAGCCAATGCCGCCACCGCGCACAGCGCCATTGGCCCTGCGACCCCGCCATATTGCAGCACCGGGCCCAGCCGGTCGAGGCCATCATGGTCATCGCTGTCCTGGGTTGCAGCGCTGCGATCTGCGGTGCTTTTGCGCACCAATCCGGTCACCAACAGCACATCAATCAATTGCGCAGCGCTCAAGATGGCGGCGTCAAATGCGCTGTGACCGGCCATATAAAGCGCGATCATGCTGGCTCCGGTGATCGCGGCGAGCAGCGGGATCTCATTGCGCAGCCGCACCAGCAGCAAAAACGCCACCACGCCGGCATTGGGCAACCACACGCTCTGCCAGATCGGATCAACCTGCCACAATCTCAGCCCGGCACTGGCTAAGATCCAATAAGCAAGGCCGGCTGCAATTGCGCAGGCCATGCTGGCTTGGTCCACCGCGCCAGCGCGGATCATCCAACCCCGCCTCGACCAGCCTGAGGCGCGAGCCTTGGCGGGGGGCGTCTGATTTGCGCGCAACGGATTGGGGCCTGCCCGATGGGGGGGCAGCTGACCGGTTTTGGAGTTTTGACCCCTTTGCGCTTGTGACAGCATCGTAAGGCACCCGTCTGCTTTGGCCGCTGCGCTTTGGCCTGTTGGTTCCAACCGGCATGCACCGGCGCGTATGCGGCGTGCGCCAATGCGCCCCGTCGCAATCATCGCCCGATATGGTATGGTGGCCGCTCTTGGCCGCAATATCTCCGCCGGGCGATGTTGGGCAGTGTCATGGCACAGGATCAATGAGCAAAGCCCAGCCGCGTTATCAGGGAAAACCCAGAGGGCCGCGCTGGGCGTTGCTGGGCGCGATCGTGGTTTTGCATCTGGCAGCGCTTTATGGATTGTCGCGGCTTCTGGTACCCGATTTCACCGCCGGGGTGGAGCGCGAGGTGATGAGCGTGTTCGTGGCGTCTGATCCCCCACCTCCACCGCCGCCCCCGCCGCCGCCCACCACCGCGCCCGCGCCCGAGGAAGGGGCCGCCGGCGCGCCGGGCGAACAGACCGTGCCCCAGCCCATCACCGCGCCGCCAGCCGCGATCGTGATTCAGCCCGAACCCCTGCCCAGCGTGTCCGCATCGGGCGATGAGACCGTCTCGGGCGCGCGCGATGCGGGCGAGGGCACTGGCGCGCAAGGGGCGGGCGAGGGGACGGGCAGCGGCAATCAAGGATCGGGCCAAGGCAATGGGATCAAGGTGCGGCCCAGCGTGCGTTCGGGGCGGCTCGATCCCGGGCGCGACTTCCCGATCCCTGATGGCGGGCGCGCGGCGCGCTATGGCACGTCGGTCACGGTGGTGTTCACGGTCACCCCTGATGGCCGCGCGCGCGATTGTTCGGTGGCGCGCAGCAATTCCGATCCGGGCACAGCGGCGTTGGTTTGCCCCTTGGTGATCGAGAAAATTAGGTTCAATCCGGCGCTAACGGGGGCTGGCGTTCCGGTCGAGGCGCGCTATGGCTATCGCGTTGATTTCCGCGCAGCGCAGCCGTAAGCAAACGGGTTAAGGATAGCGGGCAAGTCGCAGCTTAGCGGCGCGATCGAGCAATGTGTAAGGGATCGAGAGCGGACGTTGTCAAACGCGAAAGGCCACATGGAACACCACTCCTCCACCTCGGCAATCCATCCGGTCATATTGTGCGGGGGAAGCGGCACGCGTCTATGGCCGGTGAGCCGCAAATCTTGCCCCAAACCGTTTTTGCCATTGATCGGCGACACCACTTTGTTCGAGCAGGCGATCGAGCGGGTCGCGGGCGATGACCAATTTGCGGCGCCGATGATTGTGGCGGGCGCGGCGCATTTGCCGTTGATCACCGCGCAAATGCACGGGGCCGAACACCGGATCGTGGTCGAACCCATGGCCCGCAACACCGCACCGGCGATTGCGCTTGCGGCGGCATTATTGCCGCCTGATGCGATCATGCTGGTGTGTCCGAGCGACCATTACATCGCCGATTGTGCCGCATTTCGCCGGGCCGCGATCGCCGCGGCGCAATTGGCCGCGCAAGATTATCTGGTCGCCTTCGGGATTGCCGCCGACCGCCCCGAAACCGGCTATGGCTATCTGCGGAGGGGGGCGGCGATCTCGGGCGGTTTCGAGATCGCACAATTCGTCGAGAAACCCGATCTTGAGCGGGCGCGTGGCTATCTGGCGAGCGGGGAATACAGCTGGAATGGTGGTATTTTCGCATTTCGCGCCGGCGCGCTGCTCGATGAATTGGCGGCCCATTGCCCGCAAATGGCAAAGGCCGTGCAAGATGCGGTTGCCAAAGGGCGCGAGGCGGGGGCGCATTTCCACCCCGACGCCGACAGTTTCGCCGCGATTGCCGGGGAATCGATCGATTACGCGGTGATGGAAAACACCCAGCGCGCCGCCATGGTGAGCGCCGATATGGGCTGGTCCGACATCGGCAATTGGGCCGCGCTGCAAGATGCGCTGTCTCAGGATCAGGAGACCCCGGATCAGGGGGAAGCGGATCAGGGTGGAGCGGATCGGGGCGAGCAAAACGGGCCGGGCAATTGCGCCCGCGGACCTGCGGACCTGATCGATTGCAACAATGTTATGGCGTTCAGCGATGGCCCGCGCATTTCGGCCGTGGGGCTTGAGAATGTCTGTATTGTGGTGAGCGATGGCGAAATTCTGGTCACCACACGCGGCGCGGCGCAAAAGGTGGGCAAATTGCCCGGGGCGGCCAAACAATGAACGTGACAAGCCGCCCGGCACGCACCGATGAGCGAGCGGCAAGCCCGCGCCAATTGCCCACGCGCATGGTCGAAAAAGTATGGGGCCGCGATGAATTGCCCGCGCCCTTTACCGCCCCCGACAATGCCCGGATCGGCGAGATTTGGTTCGAGCCGCCGGCAGAAATGCCCGATCTGCTGGTCAAATATCTGTTCACCAGCGAAAAACTCTCGGTTCAGGTACATCCTTCCAGCGCGCAGGCGCTCGGCGATGAAGCGGGCAAGGAGGAATGCTGGCTGGTGCTCGACGCCGAGCCCGGGGCGCAATTGGCAATCGGGTTTGATCGCCAGCTGACGCCCGAGGCGGTCGAGGCGGCGGCATTGGATGGCACGATTGAGCGATTGCTGACCTGGCACGACGTGGCGGCGGGCGATGTGTTCCATCTGCCGACCGGCACTGTCCATGCAATCGGTCCGGGCATTTCGCTGGTTGAGGTGCAGCAGAATTCGGACACGACTTTCCGAATGTTCGATTATGGCCGCCCGCGCGAATTGCATCTGGAGCGGGCGTTGGCGGTGGCGGATACCGGGCCGTATCCGGCGCATTTGCGCGGCTCGGTCGAGCGGCGCGGCATGTGCCTTGTCGAAAGCGATCATTTCCGGCTCGACCGCGTGGTCGGTGTGCCCGGTGCCGATTTGCGCGCCGCCTATCCGGGCGCGGCTATGGTCCTTCCCTTGAGCGGCGCGGTGCGCAGCGCAGATGGCGCGGTGTCGGCCGGGGCGGGCGAATGTCTGCTCGTGCCCGATCTTGATATGCTCGATTTCAGCGCGGCCCAGATCACCTTGCTCACCCGTTGCCAGTGACCGCGGGGCCGGCATAGCGATCGGTCTGCTGCGGCCCAATTGGTTGAAGCCGTTGGTTGGGCCGATTGGCTGGGCTCAGCCACCCCTCGCGCAGCCGCGCTTAGCCCCTCTCGCGCAGCCGCGCTCAGACCTGCTTGCGCAGCTGCAGGGCCTGCTCGATTTCCTCGCGGCCATAGGGTTTGCGCACAATCCCAATCGCGCCCAAACGCCCGCTCTCCTCGCTCATTTCGGAATATCCGGTGGCCAGCACAAAGGGGATGGCGCGGCGGGCCAATTCCTCGGTCACGGCGAGGCTTGATGTGTCCCCCAGATTGAAATCGACAATCGCAAAATCGGGCGGATTGTCGGCGATCGCGGCAAGCGCGGCCTCGGTATGGCTGGCAATATCGACCGATCCCACCCCGATCGATTTGAGGCTTTCCTCGGTGTCGAGCGCGATGATGATATTGTCTTCCACCACCAGAACATGGCCGGGCAATTGCGCGCGGCGCTCGGCTTCGCCCGGCTCGCTATGGCCCAGCCCCACCGCCAGATCCTCGATCACGGGCGCGCGCGATTTGGTTTCATCGGCGCGTTCGATATATTTGGCCGGAACGGT
>JABSPI010000234.1 GCA_013214365.1 Erythrobacter sp. | reverse complement strand
TCACTGGTGGCTTAGGCGGGGCCTTCGCAAAGCCCGCGCCCACATCACCGCATTGCCCATCACCAAAGCCGCAATAGCGAGCGCAAACGCCATGCCCGGCCCCTCACTGCGCGCAGCCCCGATCGGCGAGAACAGCAAATAGGTCGCAACCACAAAGCTCATCAGCGTGATCGAAAGCGGGATGGCGTGCGCCCACGGGGTCAAATCAACCTTTTCATTGCGGACAAAGCTCCACGCCTCTTGGCGCGGGGCGAGCCAGCCGCAAGCGAACATAATCCCCAATTCGATCACAAACAGGATCGCATATTGGTGGAGGAAATGCAGCGTCACCGCATCATCAAATACAAATCGCAACAATCCATAAGTGACCACATGGAACACAATCACCAATTTCGCCCCCAAAGCGGGCACGCGCGCGCTGAACAATCCGACAATCACGATCACCACGGTCGGGATATTGTAAAAGCCGGTGAAGACACGGATAATCTGCCACAGACCGGCGGGCGAGAAATATAGAAGCGGCGCCACGACAAAAGAAAACAGCGCGATCACCACGCTCGCGATCTTGGCCACGCGCACCAATTCGGCATCATCAACCTTGCGCCCACGCGCCTTTTCGCGGGCGGGCGCATAAATATCGAGCGTGAGCAGGGTCGCCGCGCTGTTCAACAGCGAATTGAACGAGGAAAACACCGCGCCCAGCAAAACCGCGAGGAAAAAGCCCGACAGCCAATAGGGCAAAACATCACGGATCAGGCGCGGATAGGCTTCGTCAATCGTGCCAAGGCCGGGGCCATAGATGTGAAACGCAATCACGCCGGGCACCATCATCAGGAACGGCACCATGATTTTGAAAAAGCCCGAATACAAAACCCCCTTTTGCCCCTCAGCCAGGTTTTGCGCGCCAAGCGTTCTTTGGATCACATATTGATTGGTGCACCAATAAAACAAATTGGCGAAAATCATGCCGGTGAAAATCGTCCCGAACGGGGTTGGCGCCTGCGCATCACCGATTGCGTTGAGTTTGTGGGTGTGATCATTGCTGAGCACCGATAGCCCATCAAAAAAGCTGCCATTGCCCAATGCAATCAAGCCAAACACCGGGACCAGAATGCCAATCGTGAGCAAGCCGATCCCATTGAGCGTATCGGACACCGCCACCGCGCGCAGCCCGCCAAACACGGCATAAACCGACCCAATCGCCCCGATCACAATCACGGTCGCCACCAATGCTTCGAAATCATCCAGCCCGGTGAGCGCGGGCACATCGAAAAAGGAGATCACCGCAAGGCTGCCGGAATAGAGCACGCTGGGAATGGTGACGAGGCCATAGCCCAACAAGAACAGCAAAACCGACATGCGCCGAACGGTTGGGTCGAACCGGTCGCCCAAAAATTGCGGCAAGGTCGTGAATGCACCGGCAAGATATTTGGGCAGGAATATCAGCGCCATAGCAATCGTTGCCACCGCCGCGGTCACTTCCCAGGCCATGCTCGACATATTGTAGCCATAGGATGAGCCATTGAGCCCGATGAGCTGTTCCGCCGACAAATTGGTGAGCAATAGCGAGCCGGCAATAAAGGTCGCGCCCAAGCCCCGCCCGGCGAGGAAATAGCCCTCTTTGGTCTCGGTTGTGCCGCGCGTTTTGCGCCAGCTGATCCAGCCGACCAAGGCCATGAACACGATGCAGGTTATCGCGGTGAGGAACAAATGGCCGCCGCTCATCGCGCCGCCTCGATCAGATCTGTGTAGTGATCAGACAAATGGTCTTTCCCAAATTCCGGTGTCAGCTCGGCGCTGTATTCGCCGGTTTCCGGGTCGAGCACCAGCATGCTTTGCGTGGCGTAATAATGCGCGATTTTCAAATATTCCGCTTTTTCCGCCAGCCATTCGCGCGCCAGCGGGCTGAGCCGTGCGGCGGTATCGAATATTGCGCCGATCCGGGTCAACCAGCGCGGCGAAATGCGTTGTATGGGCGGGCGGCCATCATCCATGATCGCGCGCAATATCTCCCATTGATCATGAGGCGAAATTGCCGGCCCCGGCCCGCCAATGGGCAATGTCATCCCGCGTTTGGCAAGGTCGGTCACACACAGCGCAATGAACCGGGCGAGATCTGTGTCGCTGATCGGCTTGCAACGGGTCAGATTGCCGTCGCCAAACACCATGAACTTGCCCCCTTTGGCGACCCGCGCCACCTGACCCGAGAGCGATTTGAAAAAGGCGGTCGGGCGCACAATCGTATGGTCAATCCGCGCCTCGATCAGCTCTTTCTCAAAAGCCAGCTTGGCGTGTTGGAACGCAAGTTTGGGGCGTTGCACGCAAATCGCCGAGAGCAGGATAAAATGCTGCGCCCCGCCCGCCTGCGCGGCCTCCAGCAGCGCGCTATTGGCCGCGTAATCGACCGCCATTGCATCCTTTGGCGCGCCTGTGCGCGAGGCGATGCACGAAATCACCACAGTAGGCCGGTGCGCATCCATCGCGCGCGCCAATGCGGGCGTATCGGCCAGATCACAGGCAATAATCTGCGCGCCGGTCCATTCATCGGGCACGGTGCCTGCGTCCAATTTAGTTATGGGTGTGGATGCAGGTGTGGACGCTCGGCGCTGCGCGAGGACTGTGTGCCCGTCCGCAACCAGCGCGCGCACCACCGCGCGGCCAATTGTCCCGCTCGCCCCGGCGACAAACACCGTCTTGCTCTCTGGATTGTCGCCGCCCTCGTTCACCTGCGCAAGATTAGCAGCGCAGGCCCGCGGGTCAATTCGGCCGCGCCCACCTATCGCCAGCGTTCAATGCGCCCGGTTTGGATCAAGCCAGCGCCGCTTGCACCGCCACATCCTCGCGCATGAAGCCCAGATCCGCGCTGTTGAAATTGCCGATATTGGGGGAGACGATGGGAATTTCGCTGGGCGAGACCCCGATCCATTTGGCCAAAGTTGCCGAATATTGATCGACCGATGTGCTGGGCAAAAGCCGCCCACGCCCGACCTGATCATCGCTCTCGACCGAGATGGACGGGGCGGTGCCATAAAATTGCCCGCCTTTGACCGCCCCGCCCATGATCAGGTGATGCGATCCCCAACCATGGTCGGAACCATCGCCATTGGAGGCCAGCGTCCGGCCAAAATCGGATGCGGTGAAGGTTGTCACTTCGTCGGCAACGCCGATTTCCTCCATCGCGCTGTAGAAAGTGTTGAGCGCAAAATCGACCCCGGCGAGCAAGCCTTCATGCGTGCCGATCAGGCCATCGTGATTGTCAAACCCGCCGGTCGCAACCAGGAATACCTGCCGGGTGACGCCGATCTGATTGCGCGCAGCGATCAATTGCGCAACGATATTCAATTGCTGGGCAAGGCTGTTATCGCTGCCAAAATTGGTGTTGAGGTTCACATTGGCGAGGCTGTCATTGATGAAGCCGGCATATTCAATCGAGCGCGCATTGGCCATCGCATAATCGGTTTCGAACACGTGATTATTGGCATTGGTCAACAATGTTTGGAGCGCCGAACTGGCCGCCGAGGACCCATACAAATCGCGCCCCAAAGCGCCGATCTCGATCGCGCCGGCGGGCGAAATGCCATAGGGCTGGATCTGGTCACCGGACAAGAACACCGCATTGCCCGCGGCATTGATCGCGGTGAACATCGAATTGGTGTTGCTGCTCGCCGCGAGATCGCCGATCCGGCCACCCCAACCCGACAAGGCCCCTTCGGGCAAGCCCGATTGCCAGGTGGATTGTTGGTCATTGTGCGAAAACAATTTGGCCGGGCGCGGAAAGCTTTGCAGATTGCCGGTTTCATATTGCTGACGGGTCAGCGGCACGATCAAGGGCCCGACATTCAACAAGGGCGCCATCACCCCCTGGTCAAACCGCGCCTTGAGACCGGGCATGGTCGGCGCCAATGCCAATTGCATGTCATCGGTCAGCACCTGATCCTCGCGCGGGATGAGCACCTGATTGGCCAAAGCGGATTGATCGATCGCGATCCCGCCATTGTCACGCGTGCCGCCGCGGATCGCATTGTAGCGGGCATAATTGGTGCTGTCGTAAGGGATCAAGGTGTTGGCATGGTCATTCCCGCCCAGCAGGAACACACAGACCAGCGCCTTATACCCGCCGCCGCTTGAGAAGGCCGCCGCATCCGCAAGACCGGCCAGCCCCATGGCATAGCCCGACGCAGCCCCCATCGCGGCGAGTTGACTGCTGCGGCGCATGAATGCGCGGCGGGAAAGTTCGTTCGCTTTTCCGATATGGAACACTGTCTCGCTCCTATTTCTGGATCAGATAATCGTTGGACGCCATCACCAGCAGAACCGCGCGGTGAATTTGGGCAAGCTTGGCATTGCGGTTGGCGGATTGGGGAACCGCGCTTGCATCGAGCGCCTGGCGGATCGTGCTCACACTTGCATCGGACAATTGATTGCCGCTCAACAACAGGTTGAGCCGGTCGATCAAAGCGGATGTGTCATGCGCAATGTCCAGCTCGTCATCATAGGTCGCCTTGATGTCGGCCATCCACCGGCCGGTGCCATCAATCGTGCTTTCCATGAAATTGATATAGCCCGCTGAACTGGTTTCATTGACCAGCTGAAATTCGGGCGCGAGCAGGTCATTTTCGGCCGCTTGCGAATTGGCCGGGGTGTAGCCGGGGCGGAAGAAATTGAACACCGATGGCGATCGCAGCGGCGATTGCCCCAACCGCTCAAACGGGCTGGCCAGTGACCCCATCAACCACAGACCCGATGCCGATTGCGCCCCGAAGGTGCGGCCCCATTGGGCAAACCGGATCATCGGTTCGCGCAATTTGCCAAAAGTGGGATCATCAAGCGAGGATTGCGCGAGCGCCTCATCATCGAGCAGGATCGCTTTGAACATGGCTCTCAAATCGCCGCGCACGCCTGAGCCATTGTTATTGAACACTTCCGCCACGCGCCGGACATAGGCGGGCGAGGGATTGCTGGTGACCAGCCGCTGGATCATCTGTTTGCCGAAAAACGGTCCGACATTGGGATGGTTGAACAATGTGTCCATGGTGATCCGCAATGTCTCTTGTGCCCCGGTTCCAGCCGGAATGGTGGTGCCCAGAAAGCTCTTTTCCTCGGGCGAATGGGTGTCGACGCCGACCGGCTGGCGAGCGGCGGGATCGGCGGTCATCGCGGTGTGGACCAAGCGCGCCTCGGGCACTCTTTGCCGGGGGTTGGATGGGGGCGAGGAAAATTGGATATTGTCGGAAAAATCGTAACTGTATCCGGTGAAACACTTGGCGATGCCGGTGACATCTTCATTGTCATAGGTTTCGAGCGGAGTGCCGGCATTGTCGGTGCGCACCGTGCCATCAATATTGAGTTCGAACAGGCCGATCGAAAACAATTGCATCACTTCGCGGGCAAAGTTTTCATCCGGAACGCGGCCCGTTTCCGGGTCCGCTTTCTGATTGCCCAGCATGTTGAGAAACGCGCCCATGGCCGGGTTGAGTGTGATCTGTTCGAGCAAATCGCGGAAATTGCCAAAGGCATTGGCGTTCAAAATATCCCAATAGGCGCCGATCGCACTGCCCGGCCACAGCGGGAGGTTATTGGCCGAGACAACGAAGAATTCCGACATCGCCAAAGCGACCCGTTTGCGCACCGAATTGCCCCCGGTCAGCAATTGGTTCCAGATCATCCAATCGGCTGGAGCTGAACGGTTGTACCAACGATCATCGGTGACATCTTCAAACCCGCGCGCCGAGAGGAATTGCTGGGAGGTGAGTTCAATGGGTTGATCAATCTCGCGCTCGAGCCAGGGTTCATACCCAAGCGAACGCAAAGCCGAGATATCAGCCGGAGTAATCGACAATCCCGCGCGCAAACCAAACCGCGCAGCCTCGGTATCGGTGGACGGCGTGACCACAGTGGGCGGCGGGGTCCCCCCGGTGCCACCGCCCCCGCCTCCCCCACCGCCGCCGCCAGTGCCGCCGCCACCGGTGCTGCCACCGCTGTCGCCGCCACCGCATGCCGCGGTTGCCAAACCCAGCGCCAGCGCGCTCGCACCGGCTTTGAAGGGTGCAGTGCCCACCCCCAAACCTGCATTCGCGTCCGCAACCGTATCGGGCGAAGCGCCATGACCCGGTTCATGATCGTGATCGGTATCGTAATCGGGGCCATGGGCTTGCGCCTCGCTGGTTGGGGGCCAGCTGGTTTCGGCTTCGGTCTTGCAGGTTTCTTGCTTGGACACTGCTGCTCCTCTCTGGGTAGTGGGAGCATGCTGATCAGGCCTGGCGCATCAGTCAAACACACAAGTGTCGCGGTTTGTCTCGCTATGTGTCTGGTGCGTATTGGGGCCCGTAATTGTGCCCCGATTGGCACTTATTTCGGGCCGTGTATTTGGGCGTGCATTTGGGCCGTGTATTTGGGGCGTGATCAGGCGGGGTCGCGCTGTTCAGGTGGGGCCTGATCACGTTGGGCCAAATCACGTAGGGCCTTTTCATGCTTGCCCCGGTCCACATCGTAAAAAGTGATGATCGCGATCACTCCAGCAAACAGGAGCCACACCAATGGCACATAAGTCGCGCCAAGCCTCCAAACAGTGTCATCGCTCACTTCGCCCTGCTGCGCGCCGGCGGCAAACCCAATGCCGGATAAGACAAATCCGGCGGCAACAATCCCAAACCCTTCGCCGCATTTGCGGATGAAGGTCCCCGCGGCAAAGAACACGCCTTCAGCGCGTTTGCCGGTTTTTACTTCGCTTTGTTCGACCAGATCAGCCATCATCGAGGAGGACAAGATCTGGAAGCAAACGATCAAGCCGACATCGATCGTTTGCGCGATGAACACGATCCAGAACAAAATCGGGTCCCCGTTTTCCGGCATCAGGTCAAACAGCCGCAATACGACCGGCAGGGGCCCTGCACCAAAGGCGATAATCCCGATAATGATCGCCGCGCGCTGTTTGCCCAGCTTGCGCGTTACGATCGGGGCCATCGTGCTGCCGATGATCGCGGAGAAAAACACCCCGAAGGTGAGCAATCCAGTCTGCTCTGAGGTGAACTCCCAAAAATAGGTGAACAAATAGAAGGTCAGCCCAGCGGTCAGGCCGCTGGCAATCATGCCCACCAGCGCGGCGGCAAACAGCGCGAAGAAAGATTTGCTCGACACCGCCTGGTACATTTCACGAAACACGCCGCCAATGCCGATCTTCTGCCGCTTGGGCGGGACAGTGAGCGTGGGGATGGTGTGATGCGTTCCCACAGCCGAAATCAGGATTGCAGTAAATATCACCACCGACCCGGCCAGCCCAAAGACTTTGTAAGCCTCTGGGTTGAATTGGCCATTGGGATAGGCGGCGGTGGCAAAGGCGGGAAAAATCACAATGAACGTCGCCACGGTCAGCATATTGCCGCCAGACCAGCCGAAGAAATATCTAAAGCCCAGGATCTTGCTGCGCTCGTCATAATCGCGCGACAATTCCGGCGCGAGCGCGGTGCTGGGCGTTTCGTAAAAGGTAATAAAGGTGCGCACGACCACCGCGCACACCAGAATGTACCAGAACAAGGATCCCTCATCCCAGTCCATAGGCGGGTTCCACATCGCGTAGAAACTGACCGAAACCGGCACAGCGGCGGCATACATGAAGGGATGACGCCGCCCCCAGCGCGAGCGGAAATTGTCCGACCAATAGCCCACCAGAGGATCGCTGATCGCATCGCACACCAAAGCGATCAGGATCGCCAGGCTCACCAGCCGGGAATCGACCCCGACAACTTGGGAATAAAACAGCAAAAGGAAATATTTGAGGCCTGTATCCTTAGCCCCGTAGGCAGCCGATCCGACCCCATAAGCAAGCTTGGTGCCCAGCGACGGTTTGGGGTGGGGCGTGGACCGTCCACTATCGGCGGCCTCAGCAATCTGTTCGGTCAAGCGCAACCCTCTCGCATATCCGTTTGCACCGCACCTTGGGCGGTCATCAAACAGCTCTCTCCTATGCGCTAGGTTAGCAGCGCATACGCGCCTCTCAAGCCCTGATTATTGCAACCGTGCCGATTTTGCCCGATCGCCGGCGCGAAACACCAAAGTGGTGGGGGCGTTGGCGGGGCCGATATTGACCCGGTTTACTTGGCTCGCCCAGATATCGGTCAAGACCGCCGAGCGCACCAACAGCACAGCGCCGGGCCCGGGCGAATTGGCTTCCTGATAGATCAGCAGATTTCCGCCATCGATCTCGCTGCCCAGCACATCCAGATCGAGCGGCGTCCCCGCGACACTGATCGCAAAACGGCTCGCCACATAGCGCGCAAATTCGCGCCGGCTCGCCATGTCCGAGACAATATCGACCGAATTTGCGCCCTGACTGCGCAATGCGTGTTCGGCATCGTGCAGCGCGATACGGTGAACGACTTCGATGAGGCCGGTGCGCGGATTGTGTTCAACCGTGGTGATGGCGAGCTTTTGCTGATGCGCGCCGGCAGGGGTGATCGCCCCCGCCAAACCGGCCAGCAGCGCCAG
>JABSPI010000233.1 GCA_013214365.1 Erythrobacter sp. | reverse complement strand
TTCCAGCTCAAAACCGGTTTCGACCTCAAAGGGCGCGGGGGTCAGATGTTGTCCGAATATTGGTCAGACGGCCTGCAGACGCTGCACGGCCTGCACATGCATGGCTTCCCCAATGCATTCGCGGTTCAAATGAACCAGGGGGCCAATATGGTGTCCAATATTCCGCACAATATCGTCGATCATGCCGCCACGATTGCGCAAATTGTGGCCCATGCCGAGCACGGCGGTTTTGCCGAAATCGAACCCACTCAAGAGGCGGTGTCGCAATGGTTGAACCTGATCATCAAAACCCCGCCCTCTCTGGTCAGCTCGCCCGATTGCACGCCGGGTTTCTGGAACAATGAAGGACAAGGCTGGGACGACAAGTTTCGCCGTTCACAAGGCCATCCAGGCGGCGCCGAAGGCTATTTCAGCCATATTGAGGCCTGGCGCCAATCGGGAACTTTTGAGGGCCTGACCTTTAGCAAATAGCGCGCTGTGTCCCGCCGATAGGTTGTGAGCTTGCGCGGCGACACTGGGCCGCGCGTGACAGCTGCCGGTGTTGGCCCGGGCCCTGTTCGATCTAGAATGTCTGGGTCGCGATGATACGCGTGCGTTCGAGACCTTTATCGCGGTCGCCAAGCGCGCGTGTGTAATCCTCAAATTGTTCCATCGCCAAAATGGCGGTGGGATCGGGATAGATCATCGCGGCCACATCATCCCATTTGATTGGCATCGGCTCTTGCTGCGCAGGGATGAGCACGGATTTAACCTCGCCTGCGAACAGAAACTGCCCGCCCACCGCGTGAACCGCTTTGAACGCTTCGACACCATAGCGCCCGTAATCCGCGCGGGCTTGCGCTTTGCTGCCATTGTCATCGGCAAAATATTCAAGATAATTGAGCATTGTCACTTGCGTGGCAGGATCCTGCGCCAGAGCCGCTTCAAGACCATCCTGACTGGGCAGAATTTCGCTGCGCCCCTCGACCACATCGATTGAAGCGGGCAGCGCGCCTTGGGGACGCTGGGTGATCCCGAGCAGATGCTGCATCCGCAAAAATCCGAGCAATGCGGTGGGCACCTTGGTCAACTCCACTTCGGCGGCATAGACATCGGCAAGCCCCGGTTGCACACCCAGATCCGCTATCAATGCGGTGTCGGGCGCAAGCAGAAAAAACTGCGACCAATTGGCCTCGTTCGTACCGATAAACGCAAACAGCGTATCGGCCTTCCACAATGCGTTTCGGGCCAGATCCGCAATAGCAGCCGTGTCACCCGACTGGTCTTGCCGCACGGCAACGAAAATCACCCTGTCATGCTCATAAATCGCGTGTGAGGGTTGCCGCGCCCCCACAATCCAGGCCGCAGCCGCGACGATCAAGACCAGCGCGGCCAAACCGCCCAGTAGTTTCACAAAGATCTGCATTGCCGCTTGTCCATTTATTGCTGCGCTCGCGCGTTACTGACGGGGCTCAATTGGGCCAAAAGACATATTCATCACCCGGCTCGAACGGATCAGCGAGCGTTTTGTCAATCGTGATCGGCGCTTCCAGACTGTAGGCATAGAGCGCAGGCTTGCGGCCTTCATGATGCTCGGCGAGCAGCGCCATCAACTGCGCCACCTTTTCAGGATTGGTCTGAGCCAGATTGACTTGTTCGGTTGGATCCTCGGCCAGATTGAACAGCCAGCTTTTCTCCTGTTTGCCGTTGACCTGCAATTTCCAGTCGCCTGCGCGCACCACCTGATAATAGCCGCTCTGCCAGAAGATTGCGTCATTGGGACGGGTTATCGTGCCGGTTCCCATCGCAGCGGGCAGCATATTGCGCCCGTCAATCACCACCCCTTCGGGCAGCGGCGCCCCGCCGGCAGCGGCCAGCGTCGGCATGACATCAACATGGGTGACCGGGGTTTCAACCTGAGTGCCCGGAGCAATTTGCGCCGGCCATTTGACAAACATGGGCGCGCGAATGCCACCTTCGAACAAAGTGATTTTCCAACCACGATAAGGAGAATTAACCTCGGGCAATCCGATATAGCCGGCCCCGCCATTGTCGCTTGAAAACACGATGATCGTGTTGTCAGCAAGGCCTTCCTCCTCAAGTTTGTCCATGATCCGTCCCACCGACCGATCAAGCGAGCGCACCATTGCGGCATAGACCCGCAAACGGTGCGGTGTGATATCGCCGACCGCCTCATAATCCTCTTTCGTGGCCTGGAGCGGGGTGTGGACCCCCCAATGAGCCAGATAGAGGAAGAAAGGCTGGTTCTTGTTCGCCTCGATCACTTTGAGCGATTCATCGGTCCACCAATCGGTCAAATATCCGCCCGGCTTAAACCAATCGGTCTCGTTGAAAGTGTCGTTGTGAAACGAGGCCGCAAACTGCATGCGCGCCCACAGGAATTTGTCGATCGGGTCAAAATCCAACCGCGCGCTCACACCATTGGGATCGTCTTCTTCAAGGAACAGACCGCTCGCCATGAGCAGGCTTTCATCAAACCCTTGCGCCAAGGGATTGGTTTCGGCGTTGCGGCCCAGATGCCATTTGCCGATATGCGCGGTGTGATAACCCTGCTCCTGCAACAGCTCGGCGATGGTGACCTCACTGCCCGGTAGGCCCATATCCTCATAGGCTACAAGGCCATCGGCTTCTGCATTGAAATCGCCCGGCGGCAGGCCGCGGTCCATATCATTGCTGATCGCGCTGATCACGCTGCCCATTCCCGGCGGGGTGGGCGTGAATTCAAACCCCGTGCGGGTGGGATAGCGGCCAGTCATCAACATGGCGCGCGACGGGGCGCAGGTGGCATTGCCAGCATAGGCTTGGTTGAAAATCGCGCCTTCCGCCGCAAGCCGGTCGATATTGGGCGTTGGCACCGCGCCGCCCGCAACCCCGCCGCCAAAGGTCGAGATATCGTTGATGCCCAGATCATCGGCCAGAATGAAGATGATGTTGGGTGGGCGATCTTCAGCCGGAATGGCCGCCTCGCTTGGCCCCTGTGCCCATTGGATCGTGCGGGTTTCAGCCACCGGCGAATGGGTGAAATTCTCGACATAAGCGAGCATGAGAGAGGTGCGGTTCAAATAGCCCGCCACCCCCAAACCAACCAGCGCGATCAGCGATACCAGCGAGATTTTTTGCCAAAGTTTCATCATTCACCCGTCATTGAAATTCATCGCCCCACCCACGCAATGGGGCCATTTTTCACCAAAATTGCACTCACATTGCACTCAAAAGGCCACCCTAAAGGAACCTAAAGGGACCCTAAAGGCACCCAAAGCATGTCTAAAACCATCTACAGCGCCTCAACAGCGCCCTCATCATCCGCCTGTCCACCTTCAGCAGCGCTTTGCGCCTCCACTTGATCGACCACCCGCATCAATGCCTCAGCGATCTCGACGGGGACCTCTTCTTGGAGGAAATGACCGGCCTGCGTTTCGGTGACGCGGGCATCGGGAAAATTGAGCTTCATCGGCTCCAACCCGCGCCCGATAATCGGATCCTTCATCCCCCACACCAATTCCACCGGAATGTCGAGCGTGCCAACATAGGCCTCGATCGCGCGCATTTGCTCTGCGCTGGGATGGTCGGGGCCGTCGGGCACCATGCGCATTTGCGCAACCGGCGCTTTGGCATTGCCGCTTTCAAACACCGGCCTTGCATAGAGCTCGCGCACATCCTCCGAGATCGATGCCGGATCGCCCTGAAAATCATCGATCACATCAAACACCGACGAGAAAACCTCCAACAGCAATTCGCCCACCACCGGGGTTTTGACAGTCGCATGTGCGGTCGACAGATCGCGTTCCTGCCTCGGGGCGTTGAAGATCGTGTTCATCGCCACCATGCCCTTGAGCAGATCGGGCGAGCGTTCCAGCGCCCCCATGCCAACCGGTCCGCCCCAATCCTGACCGGCATAGACCAGTTCTTCGAGCTGCAATTGGGTCAAGGCGGCATTCATCCAGCGAATGTGGTTGTCGAGCGTCTGCTCGCTGGCCGGGACTTTCGATGAAAAGCCCAGCCCAACCAAAGTCGGCATGATCACCCGCACCCGGTCAAGCGGCAATTCAGCGGCCACTTTGCGATACAGAAAACCCGAGGTCGGATTGCCGTGCTGCAAATAGACGGGATAGCCCTCCCCCACTTCGAGAATGTGGATTTTGATCCCCGGCTCAACCTCGACAAAATAGCTTTTATAGTCCGGCCCCACAAACGCAGCGGCATAGTCAGGCAAAGTGAACGCCTCAAACGTGCCCGCCTCCAATGTCACCAGCCCATCGCCCTCCGGCGTGACCAGTTCGCCATCGCGCGTGGCGTAAATCGCCAGCCCGGCAAAACCCACCAGCACCACACCGACCAAAATCGCGATTATGCGTTTCATCCGCTCTTTGCCTCCTTGGACCCCCGATCTGTACCCCGCGCACAGAATCAACTAAGGCTGAGCCTTAAATTAAGGCATGGCATTAATAGATGGCAAGAGCTAGATCAGACATCGATATGGACAAACCCCAATCCGCCCCTGTTGATCAGCGCCTCTCGCGCGGCGAAGCGACCAAATCGGCGCTCATGCGCGCAGCCGAAAAACTAATCGCGGCGGGCGGGATCGAGAATGTCACGATCAAGCAGATCCTGCACAAAGCGGGGCAAAACAACAAAACCGCGCTGCAATATCACTTTGGCGATATGAAGGGCTTGATCAGGGCCTTGCGCGCGGTGCGCGGCGGACAGATCAAAGCCAAGCGCGAGCGCCACGTGGCGCAATTGCTCGCCCGCGGCGCGCCGCCGGCTTTGCGCGATATCTGCAAATTGATGATCGCCCCCGCCTTTGAACTCGCCCGCGAAGATGCCGGGTTTCGCAGATTCATCCGCGCCTTCGGCCCCGAAATCGCTCTGTCACAAGGGCCCGCAGGCAATGCCGCGGTGGATGGGGACGGCCCCGCCTCGCAGGCAATCATCACGCTGCTGCGCGATGAGCTTGGCGCGCTTGATGACGATATCTTCCGCTTCAGGATCGATGCCGCGCTGCGCTTTGCCGCGGCCAGTTTTGTCCATCATGCCGGTCAGAACGGGGCCTTCACAGGGCCCAAAGGCGATGCGTTTTTGAGCAATGTGCTCGACGCATTGGAAGGGATTTTGCACGCACCGGTCTCTGCCGAGACACAGCGTATTCGCGGCCAAAGCGCGGAATAAAAGCGCCTCGAACAATCACGCGCTGATTTGTCGCTGCGAAGAAGGGCTCAGCGCACACACAAGGCGCGCGCGCCCTCGGCGGGATCAAACACCCCATAATCAAAAACGCCCCCTCACGGCCTTAACCGCAAGGGGGCGCTTTGATGGCTTGGATCTCAGCTAAGAATTACTGAGGCCCTTTCTCCATGAATTCTTCCACGACATTCGACATGTCGAACGAAGAGCCACCTTGCACAGGCGGATATTCTTGGAGCGTTGCCAGATGCTGTTGCATCAACACACCCATCGGCTGGATCAACCACGACACTTTCTGCATCAGGTGACCGTAGGAATCGCTATTGTCATAACCCTCATACGGGTCCGCCCGGATGTTGAACACCAATGGCACAGTGCGCGGGATCACATTGGCGTAGTAATCCTCTTTGGTGGAGAAGTGGAATTTCCACGGCCCCATCCGCACGGCAGTCAGCTTGCTCTCATAATAATGGAAAATGTGAGTGCGAGCAGACTTTTCCTCGGTCCCCGTCCAATAGGGCAGGTTGTTGAGGCCATCGATATATTGCTTCTTATCACGCATGACCATGTCCGCCGGATCAGAGATCCCCGCAGCAACGGCCAAAGTGGTGAACATATCCTGGTGGGCCTGCATGCCGTTGAGCACTTTGCCAGCTGGCAAAACGCCCGGCCAACGGATCACCGAAGGCACGCGCACGCCGCCTTCATACGTGGTCATCTTTTCACCGCGGAACGGAGTGGTGCCGCCATAGGGCCATGACGAATGTTCCGGACCGTTATCGGTGGAATACCACACGATCGTATTGTCGGCTAAGCCCTGCTCCTCGAGGAAGTCGAGCACCATGCCGATTTGCATGTCATGCTCCATCATGCCCGAACCGTGATAATCGCCTTCGAAGGTGAAGTCTTCGGCGAGATAACGCGATTCATCGCTCAACCGGGTGTACAGGTGCATACGGCTGGTGTTGAGCCACAAGAAGAACGGCTCGCCCGCAGCGTTGGAATTGGACATGAATTCCATCGCCCGCGGGATCACTTCTTCCCCGTCAAAGCTGCGCATGCGTTGATTGGTCAACGGACCGGTATCAGTGCAACGCTGCTTGCCCATCACGCCGAAACGCGGATCTTCGGAATTGTCCATCTGATCGGTGGCGAAGCAATGCATGACGCCGCGTGTACCAAAGCGCGCTTCGTACTCTTCGAGCGAGTCCGAGAATTGCCGGGCGAAACGCTGATAGTCGCGCTGCTCGGATTCTTCCTGCGTGTTGAGGTGATACAGGTTGCCGTAAAACTCATCGAACCCATGCGCGGTCGGCAAGTGATTGTTGCGATCGCCCAGGTGGTTTTTGCCAAATTGGCCCGTGCGATAACCTTGTGCCTTCATCAGCTCGGCCAAAGACGGCGAACCGGCCTGAAGACCGAGCGGCGAGCCCGGCTGTCCCACCGTCGTCATCCCCGAACGGATCGGATATTGCCCGGTGATAAAGGCGGCCCGGCCAGCGGTGCAGCTGGGCTGGGCATAGTGGTCGGTGAAGCGCAGACCTTGGTCTGCGATCCGGTCGATATTGGGGGTCGAATACCCCATGACCGAACTGCCATATGCCGACACGTTCGACCACCCGATATCATCGCCCCAAATGACGAGGATATTGGGACGCTGCGAACGCGCCGAAGATGTTGATGATGATTGCGATGAAGCCTGCTCGGCCCCCGCTTCGGCGTCATTCGCCCACACGGGAGGAGCATTGGTAACATAGCATAGCGCTATCGCGCTTACTGCTAATTTTTTAAGCATCTTGATCCCTCCTAAAAGATAAATGCGTTTATGTTTTCCTCAACTTACGACCCTTTTTTACTGATCCGAACATGCACGACCTTTGGCCGTTTCATGTTCATCGATTGGCTGATCGATGCGTGGGCGCGGGTTAGAGCGCCCGTGAAATGCATCGAAAGCCAATATGCGAGCTAGAGCTATCGATCGCTTGCGCGTGGCGCGCTGCGGGTCGATAACGCTGGCAATAACTGGGCGCACACAAATGCGAGCCGCCCTTCAAAACTTTGCGCGGGATGCGGATATCAGGCAGCCTTGCATCATAGCTGTCCTGCTCGCTTGCGCCGCGTGGATTGCTGGGAATACAGCAGCTGTTCGCTGCTTTTTTGTGACCATCTGAATAAAAATCGCTGGTCCATTCCCAGGCATTGCCGATCATGTCGAACAAACCGAAGGGATTGGCCGGATAGGTCCCCACCGGCGAGGTGCGGGTGAAGCCATCCTCATCAGTGCTCTCAAACGGGAAATGGCCATGCCATGTATTGGCCATGCGTTTATTCCCCAAGGTCAGCGTATCACCCCAGGCATAATCGCGTTTCTCAAGCCCGCCGCGCGCGGCGAATTCCCATTCGGCTTCGGTTGGCAATTGCTTGCCCGCCCAATCGGCATAGGCTTGCGCGTCCTCATAAGCGATGTGGACCACCGGGTGATCCTCTCTGCCTTTGATCGAGCTGCCCTCGCCCAGAGGCTGGCGCCAATTGGCCCCGGCGACAAATTGCCACCAATTGTAATGATTATCGAGCGGCACAGGCCCCGGCGTCATCGTAAACACAAGGCTGGCCGGTTTGAGCATTTCAGGCAGAGCGCCGGGATAATCTTTGGGATCGGGCGCCTTTTCCGCGAGCGTTACGTATTTTGTGCGCCTCACAAACCGTGCAAAATCAGCATTGGTGACCATGTGCCGGTCGATCCAGAAGCCATCGACCTCGACCTCGCGCAGCGGCTTTTCCTCCGGATAATGCGTATCCGAACCCATGAAAAACCGGCCGCCGTCCAGCCGAACCATGTCTGCTTGCTTGCGCATTCCACCCTCGTGATCCCGCATTAAAAACAACAGATTATTCTCACGTTGTCAAATGCAGAATATGCAAATCCCAGCAGGACAAGAACGTTGCCCAAGACCAGCCATGATATAATGTTATATGTCGCAAGACGGGGTCAAAATTAGACCATCAGGGCCGGAAATTTCCAAACCTGCCCAAAGCGCGCCTTTCCTGCCCCTGCACAATCCGAACGCGTCCGCATCCAAGCGAGGTCAAACATCGCCGATCAATCGCAAAACGAGTTCGGCCATCCAACCCAAAAACAAGCAAATATTAGAAAAACGCGCCCAGACGCAGGATCAATCTCTCTGCCAAAGAAGATTGGTTATAGGCCGCCACAATCGCGCGTGTGCCCGCCGGATCATTGGTGATTAATCCGTCCACGCCCATCGACAACATCCGCGCAATCACCGCGGGTTTGTCGACCGTCCAG
>JABSPI010000232.1 GCA_013214365.1 Erythrobacter sp. | reverse complement strand
GGTGGCTACAACATATACCCCAAAGAGATCGAACTGGTCCTCGATGCCCAACCTGGCGTGTTGGAGAGTGCGGTAATCGGTGTGCCGCACGCTGACTTTGGAGAGACCGTCCTTGGCCTCATTGTCCCGAAAAAAGGTGAAGTGCCCGACTTGTCACAAATAAAAGAGGCAACCTCCGCGTCCCTGGCGCGCTTCAAGCACCCTCGCGATTTGCTCCTCGTTGATGAACTGCCACGCAACACCATGGGTAAGGTGCAGAAAAACCTGCTCAGGGAAAAGTACAAGAACCTGTTTGCCCTAGCCTAGAATATTCCTCGATACGCGTTGAGCAGGCAAAGTTCAGATACGCAGCAAGCGGACGTTCGTGAGCGCGCAATATGTGGGAGTTTTGGGCTTATTTCGTTGAAAAACTCGCACTTGATCGTGTTGTAAGTCGCTGATTCAATTCGTCCTGTGGGGAGGGATTGGCGATGATGGGACCGAGGCAGGAAGCACAGGCGGCACTTTTCTACGAGTTCTCGCTGGAGGATCATGTCCCACAAAACCACCCGCTGCGATCGATTGATCGCTTCGTCGATCTGAGCAGTATCCGCGCGCATCTGTCAGATTTCTACAGCCACACCGGGCGTCCGTCGATCGATCCTGAACTGCTGATCCGCATGTTGCTGGTTGGCTATTGCTTCGGCATCCGATCAGAGCGGCGGCTGTGTGAAGAGGTACATCTGAACCTGGCGTATCGCTGGTTTTGTCGTCTCGATCTGAATGATCGCGTGCCGGATCATTCCACTTTCTCGAAGAACCGGCACGGCCGTTTCCGTGAGAGCGAGCTGCTGCGCCACTTGTTCGAGATGACCGTCGCTCGTTGCATTGAGGAAGGTCTCGTCAGCGGCCAGCGGATGGCCATCGATGCCAGCCTGATCGAGGCTGATGCGAACAAACAGAACTCCACGCCAAAGGAAGAGTGGGACGCATCAAGCATTGATCCAAAGGATGCGCCTCGCGCGGTTCGCGAGTATCTCGACACTCTGGATGAAGCCGCGTTCGGCGCGGCAAGTGAGGTCGAGCCCAAGTTCACCTCGCATTCCGATCCAGCCAGCCAATGGACAGCGGCACGCAAAGGCCCTGCGTTCTTTAGCTATTCCGACAACTATCTGATCGACACAGACCACGGCGTCATTGTCGACGTCGAAGCCACCCGCTCAATCCGCCAGGCCGAAGTTGGATCGACCAAGACCATGCTCAACCGGGTGAAAGCCAAGTTCGAACTGCATCCAGAGCGGCTGATCGCAGACACCGCCTACGGCACCGGGCCGCTTCTGGGTTGGTTGGTCGACCGCAAGATTGCGCCGCACATTCCCGTATTCGACAAGGCAGGCCGATCCGATGGTACATGGTCTCGCGCTGCCTTCGAATGGGATGCCGAGAACGACCAATACATCTGTCCGGAAGGTCACGCTCTAAAGCAGTTTCGCCGCAACTACTCCGACCCGAACCGGGGACCGTCAGGCAAGGGTACGGCCCGATACCGCGCCTTGAAGGAAGTCTGCCAGGTCTGTCCCTCCAAAGCCAAGTGCTGCCCAAACGCTGATGCTCGTAAGATCAGCCGCGAAGAAACTGAAGACGCCCGCCAGGTGGCGCGCGACATCGCCAAGACGAAGCAGTACGCAATCTCAATGAAGCTCCGAAAGAAGGTCGAGATGCTGTTTGCACATCTCAAACGCATTCTTGGGTTGGGACGGCTTCGATTACGCGGTCCATGTGGCGCAAACGACGAATTCCTCCTCGCCGCCACCGCCCAAAACCTCCGCAAACTGGCCAAGATCTTTCCTGCGCCGCAGCAACCGCGAAAAGCCTGATCAGAAAGGCACTCGCGATCCGTCCATCGCGCCACTTTCTGCGTCAGCAACACATTGTTTTTCCACAGAATCGGCTCAAAGGGGACTCTCGCCGCACCAGCGAGCACGTCGGAACCATCTTTGCGGCAAGCCAACTTCCGGTATGCAGGACTTTGCCGCCATTTTCTTTCGCCAAATGAATGACTGCTTTTGGCACCCAGCACCGTTTAGCTGCGCATCAGCATCTCTACTGGGCAGCCGTTTTCAGGCTCGCCATAAGATGATGAAATTTCTCGCCTTGAACTGCGATATGCGACCGAACGGCTTCTGAAGCTTGGATAGCTTCGCCTTCTTCAAGAGCCTCCACGATCTGTTCATGTTCCTTCATTGACTGCTTCAGGCGACCCCTTAGGCGTAGTTGAGTTCGGCGGAACGGCTGAAGTCTGCGTTGGAGACGAAGGCATTCTTGTTCGAGGAAACTATTTCCAGATTCACGGTATAAGATCGCGTGGAACTGCTCATTTTCGCGATAGTATTTTTCTGAATCCTGCTCCTGGACAGCAGCATTGCATCGCTGGTTCGCGTCTTTCAGCTCGCCGATTGCATTATCGGATATACGGTGTGCCGCGAAGCGCGCGGCAGTTGCTTCAAGCTCCGCCATGACCTCAAACATTTCCATCAAGGCAATCGGCCCAGGCTGTTTAACAAATACCCCCCGTCTAGGTCGATGTTCAACCAGTCCAGATTGGGCAAGTCTGAGCAAAGCTTCTCGGACCGGGGTCCGAGATACAGCAAACCGTTCTGCTAACTGAACTTCGTCTAAGCGTTCTTCGTCACCAAACGTGCCATCGAAAATCAGTTCTTCGATTTGGTTGGCGATTATGTCTGAGCGCTTCTGATCCATAACAGCCTTAATAGCAGAAGCCAATCTAGTGCGCAATATTATCAATGTTGTATACAATAAGATTGACTTAATATGCACAAGCTGCGATTAAGATTGGAGCCCGACGGTGAATCGGGACATTAGGGAGGAAACCAATGAACTTTAGACTCACCGCCACCATCGTATCGGCTGCGCTGTTCGCAGGAGCTGTCACGGCAGGAGCCGAAGAGCTTCGCCTGTCGCACCAGTGGTCAACCGCAGATGTGCGTCACCAGGTGGCACAAATAGTTGCTGATGAAGTTGCAGCCGCAAACGTCGACCTTGAAATCAAGATATTCCCGTCGAAGTCTCTGTTTAAGCCACGTGAGCAGTACAAGCCGCTTAGCCGTGGTCAGCTTGACATGACGGTTTTTCCACTCAGCTACGCTGGCGGTCAGCAGCCCGCATACAACCTGACTCTGATGCCAGGTCTGGTGAAGAACCATGATCACGCTGCGCGCCTCAACGAAAGCGACTTCATGGGTAAGATCGAAGAGATTATGGCTGGTGATGATGTCATGGTGCTGGTCCATGGCTACTTGGCAGGCGGTTTTGTCGGAAAAGACAAGTGCATCACTTCTCCGGAGGACGTGCAGGGTCAGCAGACCCGTGCGGCTGGCAAGGCGTTTGAGCAGATGCTGGCGGGTGCAGGGGCGTCCATCGCGTCGATGGCGTCGTCAGAGATCTACAACGCCATGCAGACTGGTGTTCTGACCGCCGCCAACACGTCGTCGTCGTCGTTCGTTAGCTATCGGATTTACGAACAGGTTGCGTGCTACACGCCAGCAAGCGACTTCGCGCTCTGGTTCATGTATCAACCGCTGATGATGAACAAATCTACCTTTGAAGGGCTGAATGCTGAGCAGCAAGCTGCTCTCTTGGCTGCAGCTGAGAAAGCGGAGGCTTTCTATCTTGAAGAGGCGAAAAAGCAGGACGCGGCATCGGCTGAAGTTTTCGCCGAGAATGGCGTAGAGATCGCCGCCATGTCTCGGGAAGAGTTTGACGCGTGGCGCGCACTAGCTCAGGAGACGTCATACAAAGCCTTCGTCACGGACACTCCCGGCGGCCAAGAACTCTTGGACCTAGCACTTTCCGTAGAGTGATTGCATGACCGGGGCGGCAAGCTTTGCCGCCCCTTTCCGTTAAATTCCCAAAACCAGGAGGCCGCCATGGCTGGCCAGAGCAATGCCACCGTTGCAAACGTTGGCAACAATCCCTTCTTGCGCTTTGTGGCCGCACTTTCGACCCTAGCCGGATGGTGCTCGGCGGCAATGATCGTCATCGCAGTATTCATCACCTGTCAGATGATATTCATTCGCTTCGTTTTGAATGGATCGACCGTTTGGCAAACTGAAGCGGTCATTTACTTGGTCGTCGCGGCGACTTTGATCGGCCTTCCTTATGTTCAGCGGTTGCGTGGGCACGTCAACGTAGATTTAGTTCCTTTGGCGCTTCCGAACGGCGCGCGGAAAATCCTTTGTTACGTCACCCTCTCGGTATCGATCCTGATCGTCGGGGTAATGCTCTTCTACGGCTATGAATACTGGCATTTCGCCTGGGAACGTGGCTGGCGGTCTGACACCGTTTGGGGTGTTCGCCTCTGGATACCGTATCTTTCAATCCCAATCGGATTTGGCTTGCTGATGTTGCAGCTCATCGCCGATCTCGTCGCCGTGATCCTCGGTATTGATAAGCCCTTTGGTCTGGAGAACGCCTGATGGACCCGCTTCTACTTGGTGCGATAGTCGCTGTTGCGACGATACTTGTATTGTTCTCCGGAGTATCCGTCGGTCTTGGCCTGCTAATCGTTTCTGCGGGTTTCCTGATCGTCTTTGACGGATTGCGATCCCTAGAATTGATGCCCGAAATTTTATTCGGCAAGCTCGACAACTTCGCTTTGCTTTCCATTCCGATGTTTATCATCATGGGCGCGTCGATAGCCTCAACACGGGCTGGGGCAGATTTGTATGAAGCCCTTGAGCGTTGGTTGACACGCGTTCCCGGTGGACTGGTCATTTCCAATCTGGGTGCCTGCGCCCTTTTCTCAGCGATGTCTGGCTCGTCTCCTGCAACCTGTGCGGCGATTGGCAAAATGGGCATTCCCGAGATGCGTAAGCGTGGCTATCCCGATGCCATTGCCTCAGGCTCAATTGCTGCAGGTGGTACGCTTGGTATCCTAATTCCCCCGTCCGTCACCATGATTGTTTACGGCATTGCGACGGAGACTTCGATCGGACGCCTTTTCCTCGCGGGTGTGTTCCCAGGACTCATGCTGGTTGCATTGTTCATGGCCTGGTCACTTTACGCGACCTGGAGATCTGGGGACTCCGCAGTACTGAGTGCCACCAATTATTCATGGCGCGAGAAGTTCGAAATTCTGCCTCGCGTTATTCCCTTCATCTTGATCATTATTGGCGTCCTCTACGCCATGTATGGCGGTGTGGCGACGCCATCGGAGACAGCGGCAGTAGGTGCTCTGCTTTGCCTGCTGATCGCGATGGTGATCTACAAACTGTGGAACCCGGCCGATCTTTGGGTGGTGCTTAGAGACAGTACCAAAGAAAGTGTGATGATCCTTTTCATCATCGCTGCCGCTGGTGTGTTTAGCTACATGCTGTCCTCGCTCTTTATCACACAAGCAATCGCCGAGTGGATTGGTACCTTGGACGTGAACCGCTGGGTGTTGATGTTCGCCGTGAACATTTTCCTACTGATCGCAGGTTTCTTCCTTCCCCCGGTTGCAGTCATATTGATGGCGGCACCTATTTTGTTGCCAATCATCACAACCGCCGGGTTTGATCCCATCTGGTTCGCAGTTGTGCTGACGATCAACATGGAAATCGGGCTTATTTCACCACCCGTTGGCCTAAACCTCTACGTCATTAACGGGATCGCTCCGGATATCTCATTGAAGACTATCCTGAAGGGGTCTTTGCCATTCGTATTTTGTATGGTGATTGCCATCGTCCTCTTGTGCCTGTTCCCAGGCATTGCGACATGGCTGCCTGATACCGTTATGGGTGCTACACGATGACACTGTTTGCGGACATATTGTCTGCTGTCTTCGAGCGACGCACCCGTCGAGAAGTGTCCGATGGCGCAGAAGATGGTCGCCCACTTGAAGAGATGGCTTTAGCTTTGGTGAAGGCGACAGGTGAAACGTCGGGCCTCGTTTTAGCCCGGGAGATACTTGATCGCTACGCGCCACTAAACGACGATGAGAAGCTGGCATTCTTTGCGCACCTTGCGCATTCGATGAACATTGATCCAGAAGCCGTTCGAAGCTCGCTTGGCGAATACGAACGCGAAGTCAACAAAGACAGCTATCGTGCATTTGCGGCAGCGGCGGAACCACCGAGGCAGGAGTTCATCCGACGCCTGAACATGGTGCCTGGTGCAACGGGTGCTCTTGTGAACATGCGTTCGGACTTGCTACGGCTTGGCAAGACCGACCCCGCATTGCAGGCGCTTGACCACGACTTCCGTCATCTTTTTGCGAGCTGGTTCAATCGTGGCTTTTTGGTACTTCGCCCGATCAGTTGGGAAAGCCCGGCGCATATCCTCGAGAAAATTATCGCTTACGAGGCGGTTCACGCCATCGAAAGCTGGGAGGATCTGCGAAGACGGCTGGAGCCATCTGATCGTCGCTGCTTTGCATTTTTTCATCCGTCTATGCCGGATGAGCCTCTGATTTTCGTTGAGGTCGCTCTGACCCAGGGAATTCCGTCATCGGTGCAGAACTTGCTGGCAGAGGAACGCGCAGCGATGCTAGCCAGTGAGGCCGACACTGCGGTCTTTTATTCTATTTCCAACTGCCAATCCGGGCTCGCGAGCATTTCTTTCGGGAACTCTTTGATCAAACAGGTTGCGTCTGATCTCTCCGCCGAATTGGAAGAGTTGGAGACCTTTGTTACTCTTTCGCCTATCCCAAACTTGACCAAATGGTTAGACGCGGCGCAGCTGACATACAGCGCAGATCACAGCGAAAACATGCGCGCCGCCGCCGCATATTATCTTCTGAACGCCAAGGCTCAGGATGGTTTGCCGTTCGATCCAGTCGCCCGGTTTCACCTCGGCAACGGTGCAATTGTCCACGCCGTGCACGCAGACGCCGACACCTCAGAAAAGGGACGACAGCAATCTGGGGGGGCAATGGTGAATTACCTATACGACCTCGGGCAGGTCGAACAGAACCACGAAAAATTCGTGACAACCCATGAGGTGTCCGCGACGCAAGAGGTCAAGGATTTGACTGGGCACGTCGCGTTTCCTGCAAACAAAAAAGGATAAACCGATGCCAAATCCTCTCTATGACAGTCTGTTTGGTGTTCATGCAGGAAAGACCACGCCGTTTCTCATGCTAATTGACGGTGGTGTCATCACACACAGCGATTTCCTGGTAATGGCGGCGCAAATCGCGCACGTCCTTAAGTCAAACGGCCTCAAGCCCGGCGATCGGGTCGCAGTACAAGTTGCCAAGTCACCTGAGGCTCTCGCCCTCTACGCAGCTTGCGTTCAATCTGGCCTGGTCTTCATTCCGCTGAATACGGCCTACACCGTTGATGAGTTATCTTACTTTATCGAAAATAGCGGGGCGTCTTTGATTGTTTGCGACAGCCGCAATGAAGGCGAGTTGACTGAGCTTGCTCAGAATTTGGGCGCAAAAGTCGACACGTTAGATGCCAATGGAAGCGGGTCATTAATGGAAGCCGCCAGCGCCATGCCTGAAAGCTTCTCAACTGAACCACGTAATGCCGACGACCTTGCCGCTTTCCTTTATACCTCTGGCACGACGGGCCGTTCCAAGGGCGCAATGCTTACGCAAAACAACCTGCTGTCAAATTCAACGACTTTGGCCAAGGAATGGCATTTCACAGACGCAGACGTGCTTTTGCATGCATTACCAATCTTCCACACGCATGGGCTCTTTGTAGCAACCAACGTAATGCTGGCCTCGGGCGGCTCGATGATCTTCATGTCCAAATTTGACCTCGACGCGATTATCGAACGCCTGCCTGAAGCCACCTCAATGATGGGCGTTCCAACTTTCTACACGCGCCTTCTTGGCGACGCCCGTTTCTCACGCGAACTGACAGCGCATATGCGTCTCTTCGTTTCGGGATCAGCGCCGCTTCTGGCTGAAACACATATCCAATTCGAAGAACGGACCGGCCATCGCATCCTTGAACGGTATGGAATGACCGAAACGAACATGAACACCTCAAACCCCTATGAGGGAGAGCGCAAAGCAGGAACCGTCGGCGTAGCTTTGCCAGGGGTTGAGGTGAAGATCACCGATGCTGAAACCGGCGAAATGCTGGAACAAGGGGAAGTTGGCCAAATCGAGGTTCGAGGCCCCAACGTGTTCAAAGGGTATTGGCAAATGCCCGAAAAGACGGCCGCCGAGTTGCGCGAGAATGGCTTCTTCATCACAGGTGATCTGGGACTGATCGACGAGGACGGTTACGTCCAGATTGTTGGTCGTGATAAAGACCTAATCATTTCTGGTGGCTACAACATATACCCCAAAGAGATCGAACTTGTCCTCGATGCCCAACCCGGCGTGTTGGAGAGTGCGGTAATCGGTGTGCCGCACGCTGACTTTGGAGAGACCGTCCTTGGCCTCATTGTCCCGAAAAAAGGTGAAGTGCCCGACTTGTCACAAATAAAAGAGGCAACCTCCGCGTCCCTGGCGCGCTTCAAGCACCCTCGCGATTTGCTCCTCGTTGATGAACTGCCACGCAACACCATGGGTAAGGTGCAGAAAAACCTGCTCAGGGAAAAGCACAAGAACCTGTTTGCCCTAGCCTAGAATATTCCTCGATACGCGTTTAACAGGCAACGTTCAGATACGCAGCAAGCGGACGTTCGTGAGCGCGCAATATTTGGGAGGTTTGGGCTCCGAACTACCGTTCGCCGCACATCGCCTGATCGACCGCTCCGCGGACAATGCTCTCCTCACCCTTCAGGCCGCCCAGCACGATCCTGATCTTCTCTTCCGCCAAATACTGCTGGCGAGTGGCTCGGCGGATATCTTTGACAACCTTCTTGCCGTGGCTCTGTTTGGTTCCGGGTTTCTGTCTCATCTCCACTCCTTGGTGGTTACGATGCGCCAGAAACATCCCTTATCAAATAGCCCTAAACTGTCCCATTGGCGCTGACGTCAGACAGGTCGAAATTCAAGCTAACCCACGTGGTTGTCACCAACTATTTGAGCCAATGGGTGCTC
>JABSPI010000024.1 GCA_013214365.1 Erythrobacter sp. | reverse complement strand
ACGACCGCACCGATCCGCGCCTCGCGTAGTACTGAGATCGCTGATAGCAGGCTGTCGGAGGGGGCAACCGTGATGACATTCGTGCCTTTTTGCATGAGCAGATCGCGCACTGTGCTGGTCCGGTTTGAAAGCTTGGCCTCAACCGATTGGCTCACCTGGTTGGGTTTTGGCTGCTGGCGCCGGGGCCCTGCATAATTTGTGGGTGCGCGCATCAACCTCTCCTTGTGAACAAATCCGATCTATGCTGATCGCACTATAGCCCAATTTGTTGCAGAGTTGAAAATCGCACCATGTCCATCCTTCCTTACAGCCTGCCCCCGGTGATCGCGCTGGTGATATTTGTCATCGGTGTGGTTGCGGGTGTCCAATATCGCCGCGTGTGGAAGGCCGAGGGACCGCGGGCGCAATTGTGGATTTTTGGAGTGGTCGCGAGCGTGTGTTTGCTGACGGTCGCGCTGATCCCGCTCAAATTGTCATGAAGGCGAGGGGCTAAGCCCCGTGCGCCAGCGATCAGCGCGGATTGATATCGCCGCTGGCACGCTCGGCGGTTTCCAAATCGGTCACGTCTAAATCGTCCATGTCCAAATCGTTCATGTCTAAACCGGCATTTTCGAGCATTTTGCGCGCCCGCGGGCAATTCAACCGCTCGCGCAAAGGGCTGTCGGGATCGATCGGCTTGCTGCAGACAAGGCATTGATCGGCATCGCCGACCGCGTTCAACCCGCCGCAGCTGCCCTTGATCGTGCGACCGGACAAAATCACCCCCACAGCCATGCCGAGCATGACCACAAGCAGCAATCCAAAGGCGAGCAGGAATGTTTGCACAGGCGGGTGTCAGTCTTCTTGGGTGGGGCGCAATTGCGCAAAGGCGGGGCTGGCCACGCTTTCAAATTCGAGCGCGCTTTTATTCGCAGTGCGCGTGATAAACAAGGCGGCGATGTTTTCACGCTCTGCAATCGCCATGCCGGCTTCCTCGCCCGCGACCAATAAAGCGGTCGCCCATGCATCGGCCATTGCGGCGGTTTCGGCGAGGACAGTGACCGATGCGGTGCGGTGAGTGATCGGGCGACCCACACGCGGATCGATTATGTGTGAGAAGCGCACCCCATCTTGCTCGAAATAGTTTCGGTAATCGCCCGATGTGGCCATTGCGATATCGCTCAACGGGACGACTTCGTGGGGTGGGCGCGGGCCAATTCCGGGCCGTTCCACACCAATGCGCCACCCATCCCCCGATGGGCCCGGTCCCATCGCAATCAGATCGCCGCCCACCTCGATCAGGTAATTGTCATAGCCCAAATCCGACAGCGAAGTGTCGATGGCATCGATCCCTGCCCCCTTGGCCAAAGCCGAGAGGAAGACCGTTGCGTCGGGGTTGCGTTTGCGCATTTGTGCCGCAGTAGAGTCATGCTCCAAAACGCTTTTTTGTCCCACCATCGCCATCGCGTCGGCGATCTCAAGGTCTGATGGCGCGGTGCGATCATCGCCCGGCGCGCCGCCTGCGGCGCCAAACCCCCACAATTCAATCACTGGGGTAAGCGTGACATCGAAGAATCCGTCGCTGCGTGTGTGGACATCACCGGCCACCTGCATCACGGCGTTGAACATCGGCGATAAAGCCACCTGTTCAGGTGTGGCGGCCCCATTAAATCGCGACACTTCGGATTGCGGATTCCAATTGGACAGCTTTTCATCGACATCCACCAAAGCGGCGTCCACTGCCGCTTCGAACGCGGCCTCATCAAAGCNGTCTTGGCCCGTGATCAGCTTGATCTGATAGGTTGTGCCCCATGCCTGCCCGCTGAGTTCGTGGACCTGCTCCTGTTCCGCGCAAGCCCAGCACAGCATCGTCGCCAGCACCGCCATCAGGGCGGTTTGCAGCGGGCTGAGTTGCGAATTTTGCACCATTGGTTTCATATTTGGGGGCCAATTTCTCGTTTTGCGGCCGTTTGCCGTCTTTGCGAACCGCTCTCGCGCCGCTAGATAGCCGCCCTGACGGGAACTTTGAAGCGCTCGATCCATCCGCACGGGGTGAGGTTGCAGCGCGCTTAGTCGTATTCAAAGCATTTTTCGTCGCGGGATCAACCTGCCTGCCGATATGCGGGCGTGCCGAAGAAAAGCGTGTGACTGTTTACCAACTCAAAAAGGGCCTCGACCTGCCTGTGGCCGGTGCGCCGCAACAGCAGATCTATGCCGGGCCAACAATCACGCATGTCGCGATGCTGGGGGCTGATTATGTCGGTCTCAAACCGCGCCTTGCCGTGCAAGAGGGCGATGTGGTCGGTGCAGGTGCGCCGCTTTTTGCGCATAAGGACACGCCCGAGACTTTTATCACGTCGCCGGTTTCGGGCCGTGTCACCGCAATCAATCGGGGCCATCGCCGCGCTTTGATCAGCGTCGTGGTCGAGGCCGATGACAGCGCCGCCGATCCGGTTGATTTCAGCGCGATCGGGTCGAGCGAGGATGCCGAGGGCATTGTTGAAAAGCTGTGCCGGGCGGGCTTGTGGACTTCGCTGCGCACGCGGCCTTATTCAAAAGTGCCCGCGCCCTCGGACCGGGCCGATGCCATTTTTGTCACCGCGATTGACACCGAACCCCATGCGCCTGATCCCGCATTGGTGATTGCCGATGCGGGCGATGCCTTTGCCCAAGGTCTGGCCGCGATTGCCAAGCTGAGCGAGGGCCCGACCTATTTGTGTCAGGGGGCCGGTGCAGATTTGCCGGGCGGGGATATCGAGCGGGTCGAAATCGCCAAGTTTTCCGGACCGCACCCGGCCGGGCTGGCTGGCACGCATATCCATTTCCTTTGCCCGCCAAGCGCATCGCGCATGGTCTGGACCATCGGCTATCAGGATGTGATCGCCATCGGCCGCTTGATGGCAAATGGACGGATCAATCCCGAACGCGTGATCGGTGTCAGCGGGCCTTTGGCGCGCGAGCCGCGCCTGTTGCGCACGGTGCAGGGGGCAGCCTTTGCCGATCTGCTGGCCGGCGAATATGACGCAGGCGAGGCGGTGCGTTTGATCTCGGGTTCGATCCTGAGTGGGCGCGCGCCCGAGGTCGAGACGGCCGCTTATCTCACCCGCTATGCGCGGCAAGTGACGATCATCAAGGAAGACCGCGAGCAGATCCCGCTGGGATGGGTGCGGCCGATGTTCAGCAAATTTGCCTATCAGCCGGTTTTGGGATCGATGTTTTCGCGCAAACCCCATGGCTTCACCTCGAACCTCAATGGCGGGCGGCGCGCAATGGTGCCGCTTGGCACGTTTGAGGAATTGATGCCGCAGGATTTCCTGCCGACCCAGCTGCTGCGCGCTCTGCTGGTGATGGACACTGACAGCGCACAGGCGCTGGGCGCACTGGAGCTTGACGAAGAGGATTTGAGCCTCGTCGGCTTCGCCTGCCCGGCAAAGTATGAATATGGCCTCGCCTTGCGCGATTGCCTGACCAAGATCGAAAAGGAGGGCTGATGCTATGGGACTGCGCAGCTTTTTTGATCGGATAGAGCCGCAATTCACCCAAGGCGGGAAGTATGAAAAATTCTTCCCCGTCTATGAAATGGTGGAGAGCTTTCTCTACACGCCCAAAACCGTAACCACCGTCGCGCCGCATGCGCGCTCATATATCGATATGAAGCGGATCATGACTTATGTCGTGATCGCAACGATCCCTGCGATCCTGTTCGGGCTTTACAACACCGGGTATCAAACCAACACCGCGCTGATCGAATACGGCGCCGAGCCGAGCTGGCGCGGCGAATTGTTGATGGCGATCGGGGTGGGGCTCGACCCCAGCAATCCGTTTGCCAATTTCCTGCATGGCCTTTTGTTCTTCTTGCCGATTTACATCACCACTTTGGTGGCGGGCGGCATTTGCGAAGTGATTTTTGCAACCGTGCGCGGGCACGAGGTCAATGAAGGCTTTCTGGTCACCTCGATGCTCTACACTTTGATCATGCCGCCCGACGTGCCCTTGTGGCAGGTGGCGCTGGGGATCATGTTTGGCGTGGTGATCGGCAAGGAAGTGTTTGGCGGGACCGGCAAAAACTTCCTCAACCCTGCGCTCACGGGGCGCGCATTTTTGTATTTCGCCTATCCTGCCAATATGTCGGGCGATGCGATCTGGACCCCGGTCGATGGCTTTTCCGGGGCCACCGCTTTGGCGGTGTCCGCCTCTGACGGATATCAGCAATTTGGCGCATATGGGATCACCTGGTTCGATGCCTTTTTCGGGTTCGTCCAAGGGTGCTTGGGCGAAACATCGACGCTTGCCTGTTTGATTGGCCTTGGCTTCTTGTTGATCACGCGGATCGCCAATTATCGCATGGTGCTTGGCTGTTTGTTTGGCATGATCGCGTTTTCCACCCTGCTCAATTTCATCGGGTCGGACACCAATCCGATGTTCGCTATGCCGTGGTATTGGCACTTGGTGCTGGGCGGGTATGCCTTTGGTCTGGTGTTTATGGTGACCGAACCGGTTTCGGCCTCGCACACCAATATGGGGCGCTGGATCTATGGCGCTTTGATCGGCTTCATGGTGGTCTTGATCCGTGTGCTCAACCCCGCCTTTCCCGAAGGCATGATGCTGGCGATTTTGTTCGGCAATGTGTTTGCGCCATTGATCGACTATTTCGTGGTGCAGGCCAATATCAAGCGGAGGGCCGCGCGCCATGCCTGAGGAGCAACCCACCCAAATGGCTGAGACAAATAGCCCGGCCTCTTCAAAGGGGTTCATCCGCCGCTTCCTCGACCTGCCCGTGGACAGCCCGGCCAAAACCATTTTTGTTGCGGTCACCTTGTGTTTGGTGGCATCCATGGCGGTGTCGGCGATCGCTGTGTCGCTGCGCCCGATCCAAGAGGTCAACAAGCTGCGCGATAAGCAGGTCAACATCCTGCAAGTGGCCGGCGTCTATCAGGACGGCGACGACGTGACCGCCGCGTTTTCTGCGTTTGAACCCAAAGTGCTCGACCTTGCCACGGGCGAATTTACCGACAAATTTGACCCGCAAACTTTCGATGATCGTGCGGCCGCTTCCGATCCCGCGACATCGGTCGCGCTCAGCGATGATCCCGCCGGGATCGGGCGCAAGGGGGAATATGCCACGGTCTATCTGCTGCGCGATGATGCGGGTGCCATCGACAAGGTGATCTTGCCGATCCACGGCTATGGCCTGTGGTCGACGCTGTATGGTTTTATCGCGCTCGAGGCCAATGGCGAGGATATTTACGGCCTCCAATTTTACGAACATGGCGAGACGCCGGGCCTCGGGGCGGAAGTCGACAATCCGCGCTGGAAGGCCTTGTGGCAGGGCAAGAAATTGTTCGACGATGACGGCCAATTGGCCATCACGGTGTCCAAAACCGCACCGGCCCAAGGCGAAGACTACCACGTCGATGCCCTGTCGGGGGCGACGCTGACTTCCAATGGGGTCGATAACCTCGTCCGGTTCTGGATGGGTGAGGCGGGCTATGGGGCCTTCCTCGATAATCTTCGCGCAGGAGAAATCTGATGGGACAAACGCGCAAGGAAATGCTGGTCGATCCGTTGGTCGACAATAATCCGATCACGCTGCAAGTCTTGGGCATTTGTTCGGCATTGGCGGTCACGTCGTCGATGACGGTCGCCTTTGTGATGACGGTTGCGGTGACGATCGTGACCGGCTTTTCATCGATGTTCATCTCGATGATCCGGCACCAAATCCCCAGCTCGATCCGGATCATTGTCCAGATGGTGATTATCGCCTCTCTGGTGATCATGGTGGATCAGGTGCTCAAGGCCTATCTGTTCGAGATTTCCAAAACCCTGTCCGTATTTGTCGGATTGATCATCACCAATTGCATTGTGATGGGACGGGCCGAAGCGTTCGCGATGAAGAACCCGCCGATTGCCTCGTTCATTGACGGGATCGGCAATGGGCTGGGCTATGGCGCGATTTTGATGTCGGTGGGTTTCATCCGCGAATTGTTCGGATCGGGTTCGATCTTTGGCATGACGGTTCTGCCGACGGTCAATAATGGCGGCTGGTATGTGCCCAATGGCTTGTTGCTGTTGCCGCCCTCGGCCTTTTTCGTGATCGGCCTGCTGATCTGGGCGGTGCGGTCGTGGAAACCGGAACAGGTGGAAGAACGCGAATACACGATCCAATCGGTGGAGGCGCACTGATGGAAAACGTTCTCTCAATCGCTGTCAAAGCGATCTTCGTTGAAAACCTGGCGCTGTCCTTCTTTCTGGGCATGTGCACCTTTATCGCGGTGTCGAAAAAGATTTCGACTGCGATTGGTTTGGGGATTTCGGTGATGGTGGTGCAGGCGATCACTGTGCCGGCCAACAATTTGATCCTCACCTATCTGCTCAAACCCGGGGCGTTGGCTTGGGCTGGGTTTGACGATGTTGATCTGACCTTTTTGGGGCTGATTTCCTATATCGGGGTGATCGCTGCATTGGTGCAGATCCTCGAAATGGTGCTCGATAAATATTTCCCGCCGCTCTACAATGCGCTGGGCGTGTTTCTTCCCTTGATCACAGTGAATTGCGCGATTTTGGGCGGTTCGTTGTTGATGGTGGAGCGTGATTACACCTTCACCGAGAGCGCGACATACGGGCTTTCCTCCGGCTTTGGCTGGGCCTTGGCAATCACCGCGATGGCCGGGGTGCGCGAAAAGCTCAAATATTCCGATATTCCCGACGGTCTTCAGGGCCTGGGCATCACCTTCATCACCGCAGGGCTCATGTCATTGGCATTCATGTCCTTCGGCGGGATCAAGCTGTAAAGGCGGGCACGGATCATGGCGACTTTTGCTCTTGGAATTTTGCTCTTCACTTTGATCGTGGTGGCCTTGGTTGGCATCATCATGGCGGCGCGTTCAAAATTGGTGGCAACCGGTGATGTGAAGATCACCATCAATGATGAGAAGACCATTTCGGTCCCGGCCGGCGGCAAGCTGTTGCAGACACTGGCCGATCAACAATTGTTTGTCCCATCGGCCTGCGGCGGCGGCGGCACCTGCGCGCAGTGTAAGGTGAAGATCAAATCGGGCGGCGGGTCGATCCTGCCGACCGAAGAAAGCCACATCACCAAACGCGAAGCAGCCCAAGGCGACCGCCTGTCGTGCCAGGTCGCGGTGAAACAGGACATGAAAGTCTATGTCCCCGAAGAGGTGTTCGGGGTCAAAAAATGGGAATGCGAGGTCGTCTCGAACGAGAATGTCGCAACCTTCATCAAGGCTTTGGTGCTCAAATTGCCAGAAGGCGAAGATGTGAACTTCCGCGCCGGGGGATACATCCAGATCGCGGCGCCTGAACACGAGGTAAGCTACCAGCAATTCGACGTCGAAGAGGAATATCGCGAGGATTGGGACAAGTTCAATCTGTGGAAATACACCTCCAAGGTCGATGAGCCGATCGAGCGGGCCTATTCGATGGCCAATTATCCCGAGGAGAAGGGCATCATCATGCTCAATGTGCGGATCGCATCGCCCCCGCCGGGCAATGACAGCGTGCCGCCGGGCAAAATGTCGTCCTACATTTTCAACCTCAAGCCGGGCGACAAGGTCACTATCTCTGGTCCGTTTGGCGAATTTTTTGCGCGCGACACCAATAAAGAGATGGTCTTTATCGGCGGTGGTGCGGGCATGGCGCCCATGCGCAGCCACATTTTCGACCAGCTCAAACGCCTCGAAAACCGCGATCGCAAGATCAGTTTCTGGTATGGCGCGCGATCCAAGCGCGAGATGTTCTTTGTCGAGGATTTTGACGAGCTCGATGAACAATTCGACAATTTCGAATGGCATGTGGCGCTGTCCGATGCGCTGCCTGAGGATGATTGGGACGGCTATACCGGCTTCATCCACAACGTGCTGTTCGAGGAATATCTGAAAAATCACCCCGCACCCGAAGATTGCGAATATTATATGTGCGGCCCGCCGATCATGAACCAGTCGGTGACCAATATGCTGCTCGATCTTGGGGTCGATCGCGAAGACATCATGTTGGATGATTTTGGCGGCTGATCGGGCCGCACGCGCATCGCATTGAATGTGGATGGCGGTTGTGCACCGCCTTTGCCAAGGCCCGCCTAGGCGCGCCGGTCGGTCAATGTGCTCATGATCAATTTGCGCACCGGGACGATCTTATTGGCCGCGCGCAGCATCATGTGGCGCGCGACCTTCGCCGGCGCGCTTTGATTGGTGTAAAGCTGGATCAGGAAATTGGTGCCGTGATAGAGCGGCAGGCAATTGCGGCGGTGCGCATCGGTGTATTTCGCCAAGACTGTGCGGCTTGCAAAATCGAGGCCTGATGCACGTGCCTGCTTGATCTGCTGGGCGAGGATATCGGTCCCCAACAGGCCCAGATTGAAGCCATGAGCGGTGCCCGGATTCATCCCCACGGCCGCATCACCGACAACGGCAAAGCGGTGTTTGTGGAAGCTTTTGGCAAAGGTCGCGAACAGCGGATAGGAAAACCGATCGCTCACCAGCTTCATCGCGCCGAAGCGGTGGCCGAACTGATCCGAAATCTCGGCTGCGAAACGCGCCGGATCGGCATCCAGCATGGCGCGGCTATTTTGGGTTTTCACCGTCAGAACCGCGGATACATGGTCATCATGCAAGGGCAAAATAGCGAGCGTTTCGTCATTGCGAAAACATTCATAGGCGGTCGCATCATGGGGCCGCTCCAACGCCATCTTGCTGACAATACAGACCCGGTCGAAATCGATTTTATCAATCGCCAGCCCAAGCATTTCGCGTGTGGGCGAAAACCGGCTGTCCGCAGCGATCAGCAAACCCGCCTCAATCCGCGATCCATCGTCAAGTTCGACCCAGCCATGGTCAGCCGCCGTGCCCGCATCGACCACCGTGCGGCCCGAGCGGATCGTGATCGTCTCGAACGGCGCCACCGCCTTGTAAGCGACGCGGCGAATATTGGCATTGGCGACCAGAAATCCCAGATTATCAACCCCGGCCTCGCGGTGGTCAAAATGGAGCGAATAATCGGATGATCCGTTCAAAACGCGCGCATCTTTGATCGGGAAAATCTCATCAGGTGCCAGATCGTCCCACATCCCCAATTCGATCAGGATCCGGCGCGATGAATGGGTCAGAGCGGTTTCGCGGCCATCATAATCCGGATCGGCAAGCTGGGCTTCTGACTGTTTTTCCACCAGCACAATCGACAGGCCGGTCTCTGCCAGATTGCGGGCAAGGCAAAGCCCGGCGGGACCTGCCCCCACAATCACAATGTCAGCTTTGTGCAGCGGTGATGTCATGGTTAGAGCGTGCCTTGAATTGGAAGCGTCATTATTCGCATATGTCACAAGTTACGGTGACACACGGCGCCTGGATCATCCCATCGGGTCATCGATCGACGGTGCGCGCGATGTGAACAATTGCGGGCCTTTATCGGTCATATAGACACAATCTTCGGTGCGCACACCAAACCTGCCGGGCAGATAAATGCCCGGTTCGTTCGAGAAACACATGCCCGGGGCCAGCGCGGTGTCATTGCCGCGCACGACGAATTGGTCCTCGTGCACATCCATCCCGATCCCGTGCCCGGTCCGGTGCGACAAACCCGGCAGCGCGTAGTCCGGGCCCCATCCCTCGCTGTCATAATAGGTGCGCACCGCATCATCGATCGCGCCAAAGGTCGATCCGAGCTGGGCCATTTCCATCACGATATCCTGCCCTTTGCGCGCCGTGTTCCACACACGGCGCTGTTCTGCATTGGCCTCCCCATGGACCCAGGTGCGCGAGATGTCGGATTTGTAGCCATGCACATCGCATCCGCAATCCATCAGGATCACAAAAAACAACACCGAGACAACCGCCATACTGGTTGTGATCCAACCGGTTTTTTTCGAACGGATC
>JABSPI010000231.1 GCA_013214365.1 Erythrobacter sp. | reverse complement strand
CGCCAAATACCTCGCCACCAAACGCGACCGCTCGGGGCATTTGTTGCTCTAGCTTGAAATCCTATTTAGGCTCGGCTCAAATTTCGTGATCGGGTGAAGTTTGGAAGGGGGAAAGGCAATGCGCGGGCTGCTCAGCAAAACCATCCTTGCCGCTGTTATCCTGTTTTTCTCGGTGGCAAACGCGCAACCCGGCGACCCTGTCGATGCCGCCATTCAGGCTCTGGTCGATGAAGACCAATACAAAGCCGCTTTCAGATATGCCGAGAAAGCCGCAAATGGTGATGAACCGGCTGCGCAGGAATGGCTCGGTTGGTTTTACGACAATGGGTTAGGGGTCGAGCCTGATACCCAGAAGGCGGCCTATCATTATCGCCTCGCGGCCAATGCTGGGCAAAATTATTCGCGTTGGCGTTTGGGCGTGATGATAGATCAAGGCAATGCACCGGGCACTTTAGAAGACGCCTACAGCCTGTTTCAAATGGCAGCGGATGCAGACTTCACCAACGCCATGGTAAGCATGGCGGTGATGCAGGCTTTGGGGCGCGGGACGGATCAAGACTACGAAGCTGCGCTGGCCAATTACATGCGCGCTGCACGCGCTGGCAATCCGAATGGCACGCGCGGAGTGGGCGTGCATTTTGCGCTTGGGCAAGGCGTGCCCCAAGATCTGGCCGAAGCCGCGGCATGGTTTTTGGTCGGAGCGGCGAGCGGCGACAGCCAAAGCAATGACAACCTGTCAGCGGTGACCGACGGGATAAGCGATGAGGAGATGAGCGCGATTGCCGATCGGGCCGATGCAATCGCACAGGAGCTCGGGATCGAGGTCACGATCGTGTTCAAGCCGAGCAAACAACCCGCTTAAACGATCAGCGCCGTTCGTAATTGGTCAGGCCGCTTGCCAGATTGTTGTCCGACATCGCCACGCGCGCGCCCATCCAATCGGCCAGAAACACGCTCGACCGGCTCAATCCGGGCACAAACCGCGCCTCATTGCCCTGCACCACCAAGCCATCGGCGGAATGCAATTGCTCTTCTGCGCCCAGCGCGATGAAGGCGGAGTAATTCTGTTTGTCGCGCCCCTGTACGAACCAATTGGACGCGATGCGGCCCTGGCTGCCGGCGGGCAGGTCGATCATATAATTGGTGCCGCTGCCGGCGGAATCGTCAAAACTGTTGTTTTCGATCACCACATTGGCGGCGCGCGCTTTGACGTAATGGCCCCCGCGCCCGCGTTCAAACCGGCTGTCGCGCACGGTCAGCTCGCCATAATTGCCGGTATAGATCGCATGCGCGCAACCCGCCGAATTCTGGCACGTGCCCAGCCCGCTAAAGGTGGAGCGCATGATATAGATCCGGCCATCGGGATCATTGCCGGTCAAAATGCCCTGTTGGCTATCAAGAAAACGCGAATAGGCAATGTTGAGCGCGCCGCGTTCCAGCCGGATGCCCGCGCCATTGCCATCAGCCACCGCCATATTGGTGAAGGTCAGCCCGCGCACTTCCGCGCCCAGCCCGCGCAGCACCAAGGCCGCTTTGCCCTCGCAAGTGCGCCGATCAAAGGTGACCGTGCCAAATTCGCGCGCGGTGTAGATGATCACCCCGCCGCGCTGGACCGCGCATTGATTGTAAGTGCCCGGCGCGATGGCGATCGTGCCGCGCTGGGCCCCGATTGCATCGACCGCGGCTTGCAAGGTCGCATAGCTGCGCCCGTTTTCTAAAATGGTGAAGGGCCTGGTATTGGCCTGTGTTCCATTAGCCTGAGTTCCATTGGCCTGTTGATCATCTTGGGCGCGCAAAGGTGCAGCGATGGATCCCGCCACCCACAAAATCGCCGCCATCGCGATCAGCAGGAACACACCCGCGATACGGACAAGAGGCGGGGCGGACAGGCGACGGCCGGTTTGGGTGCGGCCGGTTTGGGTGCGGGTGGTCATGGCGGCTGTGTAGCGCGCTTTGCGCCATCGCCGAGCGCTTGTTTCCCCCTGTATCGTTTCGGGCCAGCAAAAGGCGCTTGGCTTAAGCCGGTATTCCTCGCTAGGGTGCGCGGCGGAGATTTTTCGTGCTTTTGAGGAGGAGCCCCGATGAAAAAAATTGCCACACTGACCGTCTTTGCCAGCCTTGGTCTTGCCGCCTGCGGCAGCGCCGAGGACGCATCAACCGAAGCCCGGCCCGACACGGTCGAAATGCCCGCAGATGAAGCGCTTGCACCGATCGCTGCAGAGCCGGTTGCAACCGAAGACGGCGCAGCAGATGCCGAGGCTGAGGCCGGAGATGCGGCCACTGCTGCACCCTCTGCTGCGACCTCGCAAGAAGCCGCTGATGCGGCCGCCGATGTCGCCGCCGAAGCGCAATCCGCGCTCGACGCGATCGAAGGGATCGACGACATTGACAGCGCGGTCGACGCCGCCACTGATGCCGCAACCGATGCCGCCACTGACGCGGTTGACGGCGGCGAATGATGACCCCGATCGCGCGTGCAGCCCGCAGCTGCACGGCGCTGATCGGCGGCGCGTTGATCGTATCGGCCTGCGGTTCCAATGGTGCCGATGGGGGCGGTGTTGGCGCCGCATTGAGCGGCGAACCAGCCAGCGAGGGTGAGGCGCGCGCGCTCGATGAAGCGGCCGAAATGCTCGAACAAAACCGCCTGCCTGATGGGGTGGTGCCTGATATCGGGGCGGCCGATGCGCCCCCGGACGACGCGCCGCAACCGGGCGCATCGCAAGCCGATACGCCGCCAACCGAAGCGCCGCCACCCGATGCACGCGGAACCGTTGAGGCCGCGAGCGATTGAATGTGTGCCTGAAAACCCTGCCCAATCTCAGCCGGCCTGCGCGGCCCAAATGAAAGCCAGATCACATGAATACCGAGCCCACCCATCCGCTTAACGGGGACCCGATCGTCAATACGGGCATGGATGCCGACGTGTTCGAACAATTCGCCGAACAACTCACCCGCTATGTGCGCGAACGTTTGATCCCGGCCGAACCCGATGTGATCGCCCATGACAAAATCCCGCCCGAAATCGTCGATGAGATGCGCGAAATGGGCCTGTTCGGGCTGAGCGTGCCCGAGGAATATGGCGGCGCTGGGCTCAACATGACCCAATATGCGCGGGTGGTGAACATTATGAGCTATGCTGCGCCGGCCTTCCGCTCGATCTTCTCGATCAATGTCGGAATGTTTGCCAGCGCGCTCAAAAACGGCGCCAATCAAGCCCAGCGCGACGAATGGTATCCCAAACTGGCCGCCGGCAAGATCGCCTGTTTTGGCCTGACCGAACCGGGTTCAGGCAGCGACAGCGCCGGTTTGCAAACCTTTGCCAAAGCCGATCCGGACGGCAATGGCTGGGTGCTCAATGGCACCAAACGCTATATCACCAACGCCCCCCATGCCGATGTCGCCTTGATCATGGCGCGCACCGAGAAAGACAATCTGCCCAAAAACGCCCATGTCAGCGCGTTTCTGGTGCCGATGGATTCGCCCGGCGTGTCGACCGGATCGCCCGACCACAAAATGGGTCAGGCCGGCAGCCATATCTCCGACATCATGCTCGACGATGTGAAAGTGCCCGGCGATGCCCTGCTCGGCGGGGAAACCGGCAAGGGCTTCCGCTTTGCTATGCAGAGCCTCGATAATGGGCGGATTTCGGTGGGGGCGGCGGCGACCGGCTATGCCCGCCGCGCGCTCGATTCGGCCATGCGTTACGCCAATGAACGCAAGGCATTCGGCGAACCGATCGCCAATTTCCAGCTGATCCAGCAAATGCTCGCCGATAGCGAGACCGAGATTTACGCCGCGCAATGTATGATGGCCGATGTCACCGCGCGGGCCGATCGGGGGGAGAATATCCTCGTCAAAGCCGCCGCGTTCAAAGTCTTCGCCTCCGAAATGTGCGGCCGCGTGGTCGACCGCGTGGTGCAGGTCTATGGCGGGGCGGGCTATCTTGCCGAATATGATGCCGAACGCTTTTACCGCGATGCGCGCATCTACCGCATTTACGAAGGCACGACGCAGATTTTGCAGCTCCAAATCGCCAAACATATGCTGCGCGAATGGGAACAGGCGCACGGATAAACCCACCATTTGCGCAGGCCGGCGCGGGTTCAGCACGGGCCCAGCTCAGGTCCAGCAAAGGTCCAGCAAAGGTCCAGCGTGGAGGGCTTAACGGCTCTGTTATCAGGCCAGTAATCAGGCCAGTGATTGAGCCAATGATCGGGCCCTTTATGCGCTTTACCCCGCGCGCGCTTTACCCCACTGATCATTTCGCCATTTCAGGGCCCGCCAACAGGAAACCAGATGTACCAGCTTTTATCCAATCTCTCGATCATCGAGGTCTCCAGCTTTGTCGCCTCGCCCACGGCGGGTCTGTATTGCGCGCAAATGGGCGCCGAGGTGATCCGGGTCGACCACAAGGCGGGCGGGCTCGATTATGATCGCTATCTGCTGACCAAGCAGGGGCGCTCGCTCTCATGGGAAAATCTCAACCGGGCGAAGAAATCGGTCGCGCTCGACCTGCGCAGCGGCGAGGGGCGCGAATTGGCGGTTGCGCTGGCGGCGACCACGGGCAATTGCATCACCAATCTGCCCGAAAAAAGCTTTATGAGCCACGCCGCGATGAAAGCGGCGCAACCGGGCGATGCGCCCGATATGACATCGGTGCGGATCATGGGCTGGCACGATGGCCGCCAGGCGATGGATTTCACCGTCAATGCCGCGGCCGGATATCCCTTGATGACCGGGCCCGATGACTGGGACATGGCCACCGCCCCGCCGGTCAATCAGGTCTTGCCCGCTTGGGATTTCATCACCGGCGCCTACACCGCCTTTGCGCTGCTCGCCGCTTTGCATCACCGCGATGCCACCGGCCAGGGCAGCGAGGTGCGCGTGCCCTTGGGCGATGTTGCGATTGGCACGCTCGCCAATTCGGGGACGATGGCCGAAATGCTCTATCGCGGCAGCGACCGCGAACGGCTGGGCAATGCGATCTGGGGCGCGTTCGGGCGCGATTTCCGCTCGCGCGATGGGGTGCGCTTCATGGTCGCCGCGCTCACCGCCAAACAATGGGCAGGATTGGTCACAGCATTTGATGTCGCAGCGCCGATCGCCGCGCTCGAGGCGCAAGTGGGCGTGCGCTTTGCCGATGGCGATCGCCCCCGGTTTGAACATCGCCATGCCCTGTTCGACATTTTCCAAAAAGAGGCCGATGGCCATGATTTTGCCGCGCTCGAGGCGCGCATGACCGCGCAAACCTGCACTTTCGAGAAATACCGCACCGCGCACGAAGCCGCGCAAGACCCCGCTTTGGTGACCAACAATCCCTTGTTCGGTCCATCGCCGGCCAACCCTTCCGGGTTCGAATATCCCGCCACCCGCTCGTTTGCCAATCTGCCCGAGCATGAGGCCGGCGATCCGGCCCCCGCGCCCTATCTCGGCCAGCATTCCGAACAGGTTCTGGCCGAACGCCTGGGCCTTGCCAGCGGGGCCATCGGCCAATTGGTCGATGCCGGCACTGTCGCGCTTTCAGACGCCAACCGATAAGGACATTCTCCATGACCAGACGCGCCGCAATCGTTTCCCCGCTCCGCACGCCCGTGGGCAAATTCCTGGGCGGATTGTCGAGCATGAATGCCGGCCAATTGGGGGCGGTGATCCTCAAAGCCTTGGTCGAACGCTCCGGGATTGATCCTGAACGGGTCGATGATGTCGTGTTCAGCCAGGGCTATGGCAATGGCGAGGCGCCGGCAATCGGGCATTGGTCATGGCTAGCGGCGGGCCTGCCTTTGGAAGTGCCGGGCTATCAATTGGACCGGCGCTGTGGGTCGGGGCTGCAAGCGGTGGCGAATGCGGCGATGATGGTCGAAACCGGCATGGCCGATGTGGTTGTGGCGGGCGGATGCGAAAGCATGTCGAATGTCGAACATTACACTATTCAAGGGCGCGGCGGCGCGCGGATGGGCGATATCACCTTGCACGACCGGCTTTCGCGCGGGCGCTTGATGAGCCAGCCGATCGAACGGTTTGGCATCATCACCGGCATGATCGAAACCGCCGAAAACCTGGCTAAGGATTATTCCATCACCCGCGAAGAGGCCGACGCCTATGCGGTGCGCTCGCACCAAAACGCGGCCGCGGCGTGGGATGCGGGCAAGTTTGATGATCACCTCGTGCCGGTCGATGTGCCGCAGCGGCGCGGCGATCCGGTGCGGTTTGCGCGCGATGAAGGGTTTCGCGCCGATGCCTCGGTCGAGACGCTGGGCAAATTGCGCCCGATCGATGGCAAGCGCGACCCCGATGCGATCGTCACCGCCGGCAATGCCAGCCAGCAAAACGATGCCGCCGCCGCGTGTTTGGTGGTGGCCGAGGACAAGCTGGAGCAATTGGGGCTGGAGCCGTCGCTGTGGTTTGGGGGATGGGCCGCGGCCGGATGCGATCCGGCGCGCATGGGGATCGGTCCGGTGCCAGCGGTCGAACGCCTGTTTGCGCGGCGCGGATATGATTGGGACGATATCGATCTGGTCGAATTGAACGAGGCTTTCGCACCGCAAGTGCTGGCTGTGCTCAAAGGCTGGGGGTGGAGCGCGGATGATAGCCGCCGCGATATCCTCAACGTCAATGGATCGGGCATTTCGCTGGGCCATCCGATTGGCGCGACCGGGGGGCGGATTTTGGCCGATATGGCCGCCGAAATGCACCGGCGCGGGGCAAGGTTCGGGCTGGAGACCATGTGTATTGGCGGCGGGCAAGGCATCGCCGCCCTGTTCGAGCGGGCCGCCTAGATGAGCGGGTTCGAGGCATGGATAGGGCGCGAGCAGCGCGCCAGCGACCGTTTGGATGAAAGCCTCGCGGCGCGCTGGCTGGCGAGCTTTGACCGGCCTATGCCCAGCCCTGCGCTCATGCCTCAGGGGATCCATTTGTGCCTGTGCACCCCGCAAGCATCGAGCAGCGCGCTGGGCGCCGATGGCCACCCCGCCCGCGAGGATAGCGAGGACAGCTTCCTGCCCCCGTTTGATATGCCGCGCCGGATGTGGGCCTCCAGCGATATCGAATTTCACGCCCCCATCGCCGTGGGCGCGGTGATCGAACGGGTCAGCACAATCGCCTCGATCAGCGAAAAGCAAGGCGGGTCGGGCAAGCTGGCCTTTGTCGATATCGCCCATGAAACCCGCGCCAATGGCACGCTCAGCGTGCGCGAGGTGCAAACGATCGTCTACCGCGAGGCCGCCGGCAGCCAGGCCCCGCTCAGCCCCCCGGAAACCGGCGATCCGGCATTCGCCAGCGGGGCATGGGATGTCCACCGCGCCATACGCCCTGATCCGCGCTTGCTGTTCCGCTTTTCCGCGCTGACTTTCAACACCCACCGGATCCATTATGACGCGCCCTATGCGCGCGAGGTGGAACGTTATCGCGGGCTGGTTGTGCACGGCCCGCTGATCGCCAGCCTGTTGTTGCAATTGGCCGCGGACCATCTGGGCGACAACCGGCTGCGCCGTTTCGCCTTTCGCGGGGTGTCGCCCGCCATTGCGGATGAGACGCTGCATCTGGTGATGCGGCAGGCCGGGGACGGGTTTGAATTGGGCGCCTTTGCCGATGATGGCCGCCAAGTGACCAAAGCAAGCGCCCAGATTTAATTGCGGTCCTGGCCCAGATAGCGCGCCAAGGCATCGATCAAATCGGGATGGATCGGCAAAGAGCTGTCGGCATAGGTCGCCAAATTGGCGGCGCGGTCATCTTGTTCCACCCGTTTCAAGATATGGTTCATATCCTCGATGACGACCATATCCGCTTGGGCTTGCCCCTGCGCCAGCGCGCCCGCATCGGCGATCGGCGTCTGGAGGTCCTTGCCGCCTGCAATGATCAAAACCGGCGGTTCGATATTCGCGATCATAGCGGCGGGATCGCGCGCGAAAATATCGATCAGGAAACCCTGCACCGCCGGGTTGAAAAGCGATTGGAGCGCAGGGTGCATGCCGTCCACTGCGACGCGTTCGCCCGCCTCCAAAGCGTCAATCGCCGATATGGCCTGATCGAGCAGCGCGGCATTGGCGGGGTTGGCGGCAAGCTGCTCTCGCAAGATCGTCCCGGCTGGCCGGCCGGGTGACGCTGCCAGAATGACACCGCACACGCCCTTTGTCGCTTGAGCCGCTTCGAGCGCGACAAGCCCCCCTTCGCTATGGCCAAACAGCCACAGACACGCGGCGCCCGTCTCGGCCCGGACCGCGGCGATCCATGTCGCAATATCGGCGGCGTAATCGGCAATCGTGACGTCATTGGCATCGGCCACGGCCGCCGCGCTGCCAAACATGCCGCGCTTATCAATGCGCAGCGTCCCGATCCCGCGCTGCGCCAAGCCTTCGGCGAGCAGGCGATAGCTCGCCGCCGTGACGCCAAGCGGATTGTTGCCATCGCGGTCGGTCGGCCCTGAGCCGGGAATGATCAGGACAATCGGCTGATCCTCGGCGGCCGGGATTAAAGTTCCGGCCAGATCCCCCTCGGGCCCCGGGGCGGTGATGGCGCGCGGCTGGCTGGCGCCAATAGCAGAAGCGCCAGTAGCAGAAGCGGGGCCGGCATGCGCGGTCGGGACATGAGCCATGGTGGAGATCACGCCTGCAATAATGGCTGTTGCTGTCCTCATTTTAACTCTCCTTGGGAGGGCGCCCGCGGCGCGGGGTGGGGGAGCGCTCGACGCGGATCCCGCGCGCGGCCAAAGCTTCGCGCAACAACACTTCGATCTCGGCATTGGCGGAACGCAATTCAGCCGCCGCGAGCCGCTCGATCGCGGCGTGAACCGCCGGATCGAGCCGCAAGGCATAGGCCTTTTTCGAAGGCGGCTTGGATTTGGGTGCAGCCATGGCTGCCTCCTGCTGGATGGCGGATTATTGGTAGAGCGTGCCGGCATTGACCACGGGTTGCGCCTCGCGGTCGCCGCACAGCACCACCATCAGATTGGACACCATCGCCGCCTTGCGTTCATCATCGAGCTCGATGATGTCATCCGACTTGAGCTTGTCGAGCGCATCCTCGACCATGCTGACCGCACCGATCACGACCTTTTTGCGCGCCGCGATCACCGCATCGGCTTGCTGGCGGCGCAGCATCGCGCCCGCGATTTCGGGGGCATAGGCAAGGTGGGTGAGCCCCGCTTCATCGACCAGAATACCCGATACTTTGAGCCGGTCATTGAGCTCGTCGATCAGCTCGGCATTGACCACATCGGCGCTGCCGCGCAGCGTGGTTTCATCCTCGTCCGACATATCGTCATAAGGGTGGCGCGCGCCCACAGTGCGCAGGCCAGCCTCGATCTGGATGTTCACAAATTCCTTGTAATCATCGACATCAAACACGGCCTGCGCGGTGTCATCGACGCGCCAGACCACATTGCAAGCGACCTCGATCGGGTTGCCGCGCAGATCGTTGATCTTGACCTTGTCGGAATGGATGTTGTGGGCGCGCACGCTGACCTT